>NZ_VHLB01000064.1:0-51832 GCF_006547365.1 Myxococcus sp. AB056
GCCGAGGAGCCCGCGCCCCCGCCCGAGGAGCAGGTCTCCGAAGAGCCGCCCCCGCCGGTGTCGGCGGAGTACCCCATGCCGGATGAGCAGCCCGCCCAGCCGAGCGCGATGGCGGCGCTCAAGGACAAGGGGAAGCTCGTGCCCCTCGTGGTGATGAGCGTGGTGGGCCTGGTCTTCCTGGTGCTGATGATTGCCGTGCTCGCGGGCGCCTAGGGTCGCGAGCAGGGCCCTGCCCTCATGAGAGGACATTCCTTCCGCCCGCGCGTCCCTGTCACGCGCGGGCGGAGGTCCATCCGCGGCTATCGCGTGGAGATGCGCGCCACGGGCTGGATGTTCAGCTCGGGCGACAGCTCCTGGTAGCTGAGCACGGAGAACGACGGGTTGAACTCGTACTCCAGCAGCTTGCGGACGTAGCGGCGGATGTCCATGGCCGTGAGGATGACGGGCCGCTGCGCGCTGGGCGGCAGGTGGCCACACTCCGAACGCACGGCCTGGACGATTTCCTGCGCCAGCTCCGGCTCCAGCGCCAGGTGCGCGCCCGCGGAGGTCCGCTTCACCGAGCCGCGGATGGCGTCCTCGATGTTCGGGTCCAACAGGTACACCACCAGGGTGCCGGTGCCACGCGCGTACTTGTGGGAGATGTAGCGACGCTGGGCCGCGCGGACATGCTCGGTGAGCATGACGTTGTCCGCCTCCACCTGCCCGTACTCGGCCAGGGCCTGGAGGATGCCGCGCAAGTCACGGATGGAGATCTCCTCCTCCACCAGGCGCTGGAGGATGTCTGTCAGCTTCAGCACGTTGACGACCTTGGGGACGACCTCCTTCACGATGGCGGGGAAGGCCTTCTCCAACTGCTCCAGCATCGTCTGCGTCTCCTGCACGCCGACGAACTCACGGGCGTTGCGCCGCAGCACGGCGGCGGTGTGCAGGATGATGTAGCCGGGCACGTCCCACGTCGTGAGGCCGGCGGCCTCCAGCGTGTCGCGGTACTGCTCGGGGACCCAGGCGGCGGGCTGCCGGGTGGCGGGGTTCACCGCCTCGAAGCCCTGGATGTTCATCAGCCGCAGCCGGTCCACCGTGTCGTTCACCAGGACGTGGCCCAGCGTGGCCTGGCCGGTGACGACGGGCACCTCGTTGATTTGAATCTGGTACGCGCCCGGCGGCAGCGAGCCGTTGCCACGCGCACGCACGCCCGGGAAGCGCACGCCCAGCTCCACGAAGAGGCCATCACGCATGAACGGGATGAGCTCGAAGAGGAACTTCCCGTTGTCCTGGCGCGAGTCCACGAAGGGGACCAGCGCGTCGGAGACCTCCAGGACGATGGGTGTGACGACGGGGATGAACAGCTCGGAGTCCGGATTGAGGGCTTCCTTGGGCGCGGGCTCCGAGGCCATGGGCGTGCCCAGGTCCGTCTCCATGGCTGGGCCGGCATCCTCCGCCTCCACGGCCTGCTGCTGCTTCTTCAGCATCGTCCAGGCGCCCAGGCCCGCGCCGATGCCCAGCAGGAAGAAGGGAATCTTGGGCAGACCGGGCACCAGGCCCAGGACGATGAGCATGCCGGAGGCAATGGCGATGGCCTTCGGGTAGGCCGTCAGCTGGGAGCCCATGTCCATGCCCAGGTGATTGCCCTCTTCCTCACCCGCCACGCGCGTCACGATGATACCGGCGCAGGTGGAGACGAGGATGGCGGGAATCATGCCGACCAGACCGTCACCGATGGTGAGCAGCGTGTACTTCTGCGCCGCGTCGCCAGCGGACATGCCCTTCTGCGTCACGCCGATGATGAGGCCACCGACGATGTTGACGACGGTGATGATGATGCTCGCGATGGCGTCGCCCTTCACGAACTTCATGGCGCCGTCCATGGCGCCGAAGAGCTGGCTCTCACGCTCCAGGTCGCGGCGCTTCTTCTTGCCCTGGTCCTGGTCGATGGAGCCGGCCCGCAGGTCGGCGTCGATGGACATCTGCTTTCCGGGCATCGCGTCCAGGGTGAAGCGGGCGGCCACTTCGGCGACGCGCTCCGAGCCCTTGGAAATCACGATGAAGTTCACGATGACCAGGATGATGAAGAGGATGGCGCCGACGACGAAGTTGCCCTGCACCACGAAGTTTCCGAACGCCACCACCACCTCTCCCGGGTCACCGGTGAGGAGGATGAGACGCGTGGTGGAGATGGTGAGGGCCAACCGGAACATCGTGGTGATGAGCAGCAGCGTCGGGAACACCGACAAGTGCAGCGCCGCTGGCACGTAGAGGGACACGAGGAGCAGCACCACCGAGATGCTGATGTTCAGCGTCAGCAGCACGTCCAGCAGCAGCGTGGGCAGCGGGACGATCATCATCCCGACGATGGCCACGACCACCACGGCGAGGACGATGTCGGAGTACTTGGAGAGGAAGCTGTTCGAATTGGTGGCAGCCATCAGCGGTCAGGCATCCTAGGCCAACCCGGGTGCCTTCTGTCAGGGGGGGCGTCGCGAAGGGCCCCTCCCCCACGACGAAACCCGCCGTTCTCCCTCGGGCGGAAGCAGCCGGGCAGTCAACCGAAGTGGACATTCCTTCTTGCACCGCGCCCCGTCACGCGGGTTCATCCCCCTGTCGTGCCCTGCCGACCTGGAGGGCCGGGGCAGGCCACACGAAACCTGGGAGAACACGATGCGACTGAAGAATGCCTTGGGCAGGGGTCTTCCGCTGATGTTGCTGGGGGCGTCCCTGGCCTGTTCGGCCTGCTCGGACGGCGGCCCCAGCGGCCCTGGCCCCTCTGGTGAGAGGGAGAAGAACGTCGTCAAGGGCAAGGCCACGGACACCGCGGGCAAGCCCCTGGCGGGGGTGGAGGTGGTGGCCGACAATCAGGTCCTCTACGACTCCGACGTGGTGGGCGTGACGGGCGCGGACGGCACCTACCGGCTGGAGCTGGGCCAGGCGGCCACCACCTGGAACGCCAGCGCGCGGCTCAAGCGCGACTTCAACGGCCGCAGCTACACCTTCGAGCTGCACCCCAGCAACGCCACCCCCTTCGCGGGCAACGAGGGCGCCGTCCGGGACTTCCATTGGAAGCTGACCGGCGCGAAGCCCGAGGGCGGCGTCTACGGCAGCGGCGTCTACTTCGACCTCAGGGATTATGTCGATCCGTCCGACCCTGATCAGGCGGTGACGCGTGAGCACATCGAGCTGACCCTCACCCCCACGGGCCCCCTGGTGGACGGGAGTGCCGGCACCCCGAAGACGGCCCGGGGCAGCAACACGCCGGACGGCTTCGGGCTCCCGGACGTTGCCCTGGGGCGCTACACCGTGACGGGCCGCTACGCGCCGCCGGGCCAGGCCGTCCGCCCGCTCGTCGTGCGCGTGCAGGGCGAGGAGACCTACACCGAGTCCGTGACGGTCGACTTCAAGCCCGTCATCGAAGGCGGTGAGGGTCCGTACCGCCTGGACGTGGAGCTGAAGTTCCCCTGAGCCCAAGGGCCAGGGAAGGCGGGCCGGGGCCTTCGAGCGGCCCCGCCCGCGCCTACTACGCCGCGCCGTCGGATTCGGAGGACGGCGACCCCTCGGCGCTCTCCAGCGCCGCGGCGGCCAGCATCCGGGCCCGGGCGCTGAGCGGATCCTGTCCTTCGGGATCCAGCCCCACCGCGTGATTGAAGTCCCGGGCGGCCTCGTGGACCTTGCCGAGCCGCAGGTGGACTTCCCCGCGGTTGACGAAGGGCGTGAGGTCGGAGGGGTCCAGCTCGATGGCGCGGTTGAAGTAGGACTCGGCCAGGTCCAGGTCTTCCAGCGCCAGGTGGCAGGCGCCCAGCGCCGTCTGGAAGTAGGCCTCGGTGGGGTCCATGGCCGCCAGGGACTGGAACAAGGTCAGCGACTCACGGAAGCGGCCGTCCTGGAAGAGGTTGAAGCCTTCCGTGGCCCGTTCGAGCATCTCCGGGCCGGACAGGGGCTTCACGTCGTCGTTGGTCACCGTTGCCTTGGATTCAGTCGTCATCTGCACACATCCCTCACGAGGGCGGGAGGACGGCCCCGGAGCCGGTAGGGCAAGCGGTTCCGGGCGCCGGGAGCTTAGACTGTTATCGGCTTTTCCACCAAAACGGTGCGCCGCTTCGGAAGCGATATTCGCGCTGCCGCCGCGAAAAAAAGGATCAGAAAATGGGGAGGAAACTTCTGCCCCCCATTCTCCCATAATCCTTTTGTAAGCAGCGCCGCCGCAAACCACCCGCTTCCCAAACTTTCTGGAGAACGCCATGACCACCGCCACCACCGCCGCCGCCGCCGCCACGAAGGCCCTCGGAGCCAGCCAGGGTCTCTCCGCCCTCGAGCAGAAGTCCCTCTCCGGTCTGACGGGTCCGGACCGTGAGCGCGCCGAGGCGCAGCTCATGCTCCAGAAGCAGCAGGAGGCCACCGCCTTCGTGGCCAACCTGATGAAGAAGCTCAACGAGATCGCGATGTCCGTCATCGGCAAGATCTAATCCTGCCGCTGTAACGCGACTCTCGGAGCCGGCTTCCCTCTCGGGATGCCGGCTCCTTGCTTTTGCGGGCTCGAGCGCCTCACCCGAAACGACGAAGCCCGGACTGCGCGACGACTCGCGCGGCCCGGGCCTGGTGCGTGTTGCGATGAAAAGGGGCATGCCCCCGGGACCTACCGGGACTTCTTCACCTGGTCGGCCTGCTGCTTGAGGGTGCGCAGCGTCGCGTGGGCGCGCTGCGTGGCACGGCGCTTGAGACCCGGGTCCAGCTGGATGGCCTTGCTGAGGTCCGCGAGCGCCTCGGGAACATTGCCCCGGCGCAGCTGGATTTCACCCCGGCCGACCAGCGCGTCCACGTGGCCGTCGTTGAACTGGAGCGCCAGCCGGAAGGCGTCGAACGCCTCGTCGAAGCGCTCCAACGTCATGAGGGTCGCCCCGAGCTGCGCGTGGAAGACGGCGTCGGTGGGCGAGGCGGCCACGAGGCCCTGGAAGATCTGCAGGGCCTGCTGCGAGCTGCCCGCCTGGAGGAGCTGATAGGCCTTGTCCGCCCAGGCGTAGAGCTGCGTGTTGGAGAGGTTGAGGAACTGCCCCAGGGTGATTTCGCCGCGGATCACCGCCTCGGCGAGTGCTTCCGGGACGACGACCTTCTCTTTTTCACCCCTGGGGGCGGAGTCACTCACGACAGCCTCTAGAAGGGCCAGGCAGTCCCCCACCTGGCCCGATGAAGTACGTCCAGCGGCTAGAACGACTGGGGACCGCGGAAGCGGACCATATCATTCAGCTTGGACAGCTTCTCCAGCGTCCCGAACATGTCACCCAGCGCCTTGAAGGACTGGGTCAGCCCGGACTTGTGCTGGTTCTTGTCGTAGGCGCCGAAGAGGTCGTCCGCCTTGCGGAACGGGTTGAAGCCGTTCGCGTTGGTGTTCTTGAGCTGGTCGAACACCTTGCTGATGGAGTCGAACGTCTCGTTCAGCTTGTTCAGCTCGGGCTTGGCACTGCTCATGTCCCAGGGCAGCGGTTTCACCTGGGGCAGGTTGGTGTTCATGTCCCAGTTCTGGGCCACCTCACCCGCCGCGGGGGAGTCCGCCGCCGCCGAGTAGTTGAAGGCCATGGTGCGCCGCTCGGTGATGACGGCCTCGCCCACCTTGTGCACGTCGCCGCCGTTCTCGTGGCCGACAATCTCCTTGCCATGGAACGTCCAGTCGGCCGCGTTCTGCCCCATGTGGAAGACGTCCGCGGACTGGTTCGAGTGGAAGCGGACGACCTCGTCCATGCCCTTGTTGGTGACCTGGCCGACCTTGCCCTTGCCCTTGTCGATGTCCGTCACGCGCACGTGGCTGTCGCCGTAGACGACGTCCAGCTGGCCCGTCACCGTCATGCCGTTGCCCCAGGGCTTGCAGGAGCAGTTGATGCGGGTGCCGTCGCCCAGGACGAAGGACGTGTCGCGCTTGAAGTCGAACTTGCCGCCGTCGCTCTCGTCGACGTGCGGATCACCCCAGACGCGGGTGTTCTTGCCGTCCGGCCCCGTCACGCGCCACTCGAACTGGCCCAGCTGCTCGATGGTGTAGCCGCCCGGGGTGGTGATCTTCCCGGTGCCCTCTTCCACCTTCAGGGAGTTGGCCTCGCGCACCGCGTCCAGGGGGTTGGGACGCTCGGCGGGGAAGGCGGCGTTGGTGCCCGTCGCACCCGCCTGCTTCGTGGAGGCAGCGGCCTGGGACATCTGATCCACGGCCTTGCCGGCGACGTTCACCGCCTTGCCCGCCAGGTCAACGGCCTTCTCCACCAGATTCAGCGTCGACTCGATGAGCTGCGCGTTGCGCGCGATCGTCGAGGTGTTGACGTTGCCCGCGCCCTGCGTCGTGGCGAGTTGCCGGTTACCGCCAACTCCGCCGATGCCGTTCGACATATTCGGTGCTCCCTAAGGAGGGGGAAATGTTCGATGCTGCTTCACCGTGATTTTCGGTGTTCAGCGCTGGGAGTTTCGCCTCGGTGCGTCGCTTTTCTTAAAAAGAAGGTACGAGCCGATCACGCGGGGCGGGGGCACCTCTTGCCAGGGCGGGAAAAAGAATCAGAAAATCCCGAGGAAACTTCCGGCCCCCTTTCTCCCATAATCCTTTTGTAAGCAGCGCCGCCGCAAACCACCCGCTTCCCAAACTTTCTGGAGAACGCAAATGACCACCGCCACCACCGCCGCCGCCGCCGCCACGAAGGCCCTCGGAGCCAGCCAGGGTCTCTCCGCCCTCGAGCAGAAGTCCCTCTCCGGTCTGACGGGTCCGGACCGTGAGCGCGCCGAGGCGCAGCTCATGCTCCAGAAGCAGCAGGAGGCCACCGCCTTCGTGGCCAACCTGATGAAGAAGCTCAACGAGATCGCGATGTCCGTCATCGGCAAGATCTAATCCTGCCGCTGTAACGCGACTCTCGGAGCCGGCCTCCCTCTCGGGATGCCGGCTCCTTGCTTTTGCGGGCTCGAGCGGGCCCCAGCACAACCCACCCCCCTTCCCCAGCACCCCGCAAAGCAAAACCGCCGCTCCGGTCAAAGACCCGGGCGGCGGCTTCAAGGACAGGCGCGCGGCGGGGCCGCTCGCGGTCGGGCTACTCGCCCCACATGTCCTTGAGGAGCTCCTTGCGGCGGCTCATCAACTTCCCGAAGAAGTTGTCGTCCCGCATCTTCTGGAACATCGCGTTCGTCTCGTGCTTCTTCGTCGTCGACTCGGCGTGCGACTTGACGTCGTCGGCGGAGGCGTTCGGGTTGCTCTTGAGGAAGGCCTCCATCTCGCCCTGGACCTTCTCCTTCACCGTGTTGATCCGGCCTTCGCCCAGGTACTGGAGGCTGCCCTTGATCTCCGGCTCGTTCATCCGGTCCATGGCGGAGTTCAGCACGCCCTCCCACGCCTGCTTCTGGGCCTCGGGGGTCGTCGTCGTCGACTTGCGCGTCGTCGCGGACGCGTTGTTCGCAATCTTGGTGGTCACGGGGAAATCTCCTCGGAAGAAAAGAACGTCTCGAGGGAGTTATCGTCGGCGCCGGGCCCCAAGTTGCGTCCCTAGGGCCCAGGCGCCAACGCGGTGCGACTAGCCCTTGAGCTTGCCCAGGCTGGGGTTCTTCATCCAGGCCTTGAAGGACTCCAGGTCCTTCTGCTCGGCCTTGACGTCCGGCGCCGCGGCCGGCGGAGGCGGCACGTCACCCGTCAACGACGCGTGCTTCTTGCTGCTCGTCTCAAAGGCGTCCTTCGCACCACCCGGCCCGGCGGGGGCCTTGGGCGCGGCGGCCGGAGCCGCCGTGGCGGCGGGCGCGGCGGCAGCGGCCTCGTCGGTGGAGAAGCCACGGGCGTTCAGGTACGCCTGCATCCACTCCACGGACTCCACCAGCACGGGCGGCATGGTGGCCAGGGCCGGCGTCTTCGTCGCCTCGTTCAGGTGCCGGGTAAAGGCGTCCTTCACGTCCTGGTAGAGCTGGAAGCTCAGCGAAGCACCGGGCTTGGTGTTGCCCAGCAGCGCGGACATCTTCCGCATCACCTGCTGCAGCGTACCCGTCGCGGACTTCGCCTGGTTCTCCAGCTCGGTGACGAGACGCTCGCGCTTGGCGACCAGTTCGGGCGGGGCCTCTGGAGGCATCTGGGCGGGAACGCGCGGATCAGGATTCGGGTTCGACATGTCAACGACCTCCCTGACGACGAAGAATTGAGCGTCGGGCAGCCTACCAGACTCCCCGGAAGAACAGTCGACTCCGGATGTGAAATGCGGCTGTCAGCGGCGGCTCAGGGCGGAGATCATGGCCGCCGCCTTGCGCACCACGGGGTCATCCCCCGGCTGCATCGCCGCCGCCCGGCGTAGATCCTCCAGCGCCTGGGGCTTCTGGCCCATGGCCAGCTTCACTTCCGCGCGCCCCACGTAGACGGACGGATCATGCGGCGTCAGCTTGGCCGCCACGTCGAAGGCCGCCAGCGCCCCCTGCCCGTTCCCAGCCGCCATCTCCACCACGCCCAGGGCCTTGGCGAAGTAGGCGTCCGTCGGGTTGACGGCATACAGGCCCTGGAAGAGCGTGCGCGCCTCGCTCACCCGGCCTTGATAGAAGAAGTAGTAGGCCGTCTTGGCGATGGCGTAGAGCTCTTCGTCCGAGTAGCCACGCACGTCCCGCAGCGTGGCCTTGCCATCCGCCCAGCGCTGCAGGAGCGTGTCCAGCTTCGCCTCGTCCTTTGGATCATCCGGGTCCAGGGCCGCCATGACGCTAGTAGCCCTCGTCCTTCTGCGCGTCCCACATGCGTCGGATGATCTCCTTCGTCTCCTCGTTCACCTGATCCACCAGGGAGAGCATGGCGGACTCGCGGTGCAGCAGCGCCTTGAGCCGCTCCAGCCGGTCGGGCGCCGCCTTCACCTTGCCCAGGCCCCGCTCCAGCATCCGGCGCTGGTCCTCGTGCCCCCGGCCCGCCACGCTGGACAGGTGGGGCCGGTCGCTGAACCGCTCCAGGTCCGCGTCATGCCCGCCGGGGTGCGGCGGCAGCGGCAGGCGGAGCTCCTCCGAGGAGTGCGCCGGCCCGATGAAGTCCAGCAGCGCCGCGGACGCGAGCGCCGGGTTCTTCGGGTTGCCCGTCTTGCGGAGCTTCTTCCGGTCGACCTGCGCCGGGTCGACGAGCCGCTCACGGACGCTGCGGGGACCGCCCCAGGGCCACAGGGACGTATTCGGAGGCGGATTGTTGATTCTGGCCATCGTGATACCGAACCTCACTCCAGATGGGTGGGGGACGTCCAGCCCCCCTAGCGCCTGGCAGCCGCGGCCGCCTGCTCACGTTGCAGTTCGTAGACGAAGTTCAGGACCTCGGCCACAGCGTCATACAGCTCCTCGGGGACCTCCTGGCCCACCTCCACGCGGTAGAGCGCATTGGCCAGGTTCACGTTCCGCATGAGGGGGATGTTGTGCTCGCGGGCAATCTCGCGAATCTTCTCCGCCTTGAGCCGCATGCCCTTGGCCACCACGCGCGGCGCGCCGTCCTTCTCCTTGTCGTACTTCAACGCGATGGCGATTTCGGCGTCGTCACTCATGGAAGGCCCCGTTGTCCCTGCATGATAGCCACACCCGGCCTCCTCACGCGCGGCCCTCGGGGGCTGGCTGGCCGGACTTCAAGCCGTAGACGAAGTTGAGGACCTCGGCGACCGCGTCGTACAGCTCCTCCGGGACTTCGTGCCCCACCTCCACCCGCAGCAGGGCGTGGGCCAGGGGCACGTTGCGCAGCGTGGGCACGTCCTGCTCGCGGGCAATGGCCTTGATGCGCTCGGCCTTGAAGTCGATGCCCCGGGCCAGCACGCGCGGCGCGCCGTCCTTCTCCCGGTCGTACTTGAGGGCCACCGCCACGTGGTCCGGGTTGGTGACGATGACGTCGGCCTCGCGCACGGCCTCCATCTGCGCCCCCTCCATGATCTCCTGGTGCATCTCCTTGCGCTTGGCCTTGTGGTGCGGGTCGCCCTCGCTCTGCTTGTACTCCTTCTTCACCTCCTCCTTCGTCATCATCATGTCCTTCATGAAGGACTTGCGCTGCCACCAGACGTCGAAGACGCCGAAGAGGACGAAGAGGAGCGCCACCCGCGTGGCCACGCGCGTCACCAGCTCTCCCATGATGGCCATGATGCCGCGCGTGTCCTGCCTCAGCGTTTCGGCCACCATGGGCATGGAGTCGCGCACCACGCCGTAGACGACGTAGGCGGTGACGGAGATTTTGATGAGGTTCTTCAGCAGTTCAACAATCGCCTTCTTGTTGAACAGGTTCTTCATTCCTTGGATGGGATTGAGCTTCTCCATCTTCGGAATCAGCGGATCCATGGTGAAGAGCGTCCCCACCTGGAGGTACTCCATCAGCCCGCCGACAATGGCTCCGCCCGCCAGCACCGGCAGCGACACCAGCAACACCGCGCGCACGCCCAGGTAGAGCAGCTGCCCGGTGGCCACCGACAGGTCTACGGGATTCGTCAGGTGGTCGAAGGAGAACAGGAAGAGCGACGTCAGCTCCGTCTCCAGCATGTCCCAGCTGCCTTTGACGGCGGCCAGCCCCACCAAGAGCACGCCCACACCGCTGAGGTCCTTGCTCTTCCAGACCTGCCCCTTCTTGCGTGAGTCATCCAGCTTCTTCTGGGATGGCTCTTCTGTTTTTTCGCCGCTCTCGTCCGACATGGCGCGTCCCGGATGAAGAGGCTCAGGACAAGAGCCGCAGGGCTTGGTTGAGGGTCCGCAGCATGACGACCATCTCCCCCTGCATGCGGTCCACCAGGGCGCCGAGCACCAGGAAGACGAGCAGCACGCTCACCAGGGGCTTGACGGACATGGAGATGAAGAACACCTGGATTTGCGGCGCCACGCGGTTGATGGCGCCCAGCGCCACGTCGGTGAGGAAGGTCGCCAGCATCGCCGGAGCGGCCAGCGCCAGGCTCACCCGGAGCAGGTCCGCGAACACGCGAAGAATCAGGTCGAAGAAGGGCCACGGCCCGTCGTGGAAGCGCGGGAAGCCGTCCAGCGGCACCGCCACCAGGCTGTCCGCCAGCGCTTCGATGACCAGGTGGTGCCCGTTCAGCGTGAGGAACAGCACCACCGCCAGCTGCACCTTGAAGCTGGAGAACAGCGTCACCTGCTGCCCGAGCTGGGGCACGTACAGCTGCGCGTTGTTGCTTCCGGACATGGTGTCCACCAGGTTGCCGGCCACGCGCGCGGCTTCGAACAGCGTGTTGACGACGAAGGCGATGGTAAAGCCGACGAACACCTCCTTCGCCATCAGCGCGATGTACGGCAAGGCGCTCAGGGGGATGGACGTCACCGAGCCCGCGATGAGGGGATAGAGGACGATGGAGAGCGTCAGCCCGACGCCCATCTTCAGCTCGGTGGGGACCACCTCGCCGCCCAGGAAGGGGCTGAAGATGAGGACGGGCATCACCCGGCACATCACCAGCGCCACCGTGAAGATGACGGCCGAGACGTTGGCCCGGGTGCCCAGCTCTGCGACGAGGTCCGCGACGTTCATTTGATGAGCGCTGGGAACCTGTCGAAGACGTGGAACGTGAAGCGCACCAGCTGGCTTCCAATCCAGGGGCCGGCCAACGCGAGGATGCCGAACACGGCGACGACCTTCGGCGCGAAGGTGAGCGTCTGCTCCTGGATCTGCGTGGTGGCCTGGAACAGGGAGATGATGAACCCCACCAACAGGCTCATCAGCACCGGCGGCGCCGACGCGACGAGCACCAGGAACAGGGCCTCCTGGGTGATGAACGTGAGCTGATTCATGGAGCCCTCTCCCTACAGGTAGCCGACGACCAGGCCCTTGGCGATGAGATACCAGCCGTCCACGAGCACGAACAGCAGCAGCTTGAACGGCATGGAGATGGTGGTCGGTGACAACATGTGCATGCCGAGCGCCAGCAGGATGTTGGCCACCACCATGTCGATGACGATGAACGGCACGAACAAGAGGAAGCCTATCTGGAAGGCCTCCTTGAGTTCGGACACCACGAAGGCCGGGATGATGACCATGAAGTCATTGCTCTCCACGGCGTCGCGGTCCTCGCCCTTGCGCATCTTCTTGGCGAGGTTGAAGAAGAGCGCCCGGTCCTTGGTGGTGACCTTCTTGATGAGCCACTCGCGCAGCGGCTCCTTGGACTTGTTGGCGGCGCCCAGCATCGAGCCCACCGTCTCCGAGGAGAACACGCCGGGGCCCTTGGCCCAGATGTCCAGGCCGGCCGCGCGGTACATCTGCTGGCCCACCGGGGCCATGATGTAGACGGTGAGGATGATGGCCAGGCCGGTGATGACCTGGGTGGGCGGAATCTGCTGCGTGCCCAGCGCCGAGCGGACGATGGAGAGCACCACCGAAATCTTCACGAAGCTGGTCGCCATCATCAGCGCGAAGGGCACCAGGCCCATGGCCGCGAGCGCCAGGATGAGGATGAGCGGGCGCGAGGCGAACGAGTCGCTGTTGACGGCCTCGTTGACCACCGAGTCGGGGATGGCCGCGCCCCCGCGCTTCTGAGCGAGCGCGGCGAAGGGATGAACGGCGACCACGGCCGCGAACAGCCAGGGCGGGACGCGCGGGAGACGGGAACGGGCGGAGGAAGGGAGGTTCACGGGCACGGTCGTCAGGAGCCGGGGGGCTGGGAAGGCGGGCCACCACTGCGGCGGGAGAGGAGCTTCTGGAGGAATGGGCTCAGTGGAACTGCATTCGTCTGCGGGCGCTGCGCGCGGATGCGCTCCACCGCCTCCACATCCAGCTTCGACAACAGTTGCAAGCCGCCCTCGCCGCCGCCCAACAGCAGGTATTCGTCCGCGGCCTTCACCACGAAGAGGCTGCGGCGCTGGTCCAGGGGCAGCCGCTCCACCACGGAGACCAGGGGCTGACGGCCCGCGGCCGTCCCCTGGAGCCCCATCAGCTTGCGCAGTCCCACGTTCAGCGTGAGGTAGATGGACGCAACCACCACGCCCAGCACGAGCAGCGTGCGCACCAGCGTCCAGCCCAGGCTGTCCGTTTCCTCGGACTCCGACAGGGTGTCCCCGCCCGCGCCGCTCCGGGCCGCCTTCGCGGACTCGCGAGCAGACAGCTCCGCGTCCAGGGCCCGGTCCGCTTCCAGCAACTCGACGTCGGCTGTGGGGTCCACCTTCTCAGCGGCCGGTGCTGGCGTCGCGGGCGAAACAACCGCGGGTGCCGGCGCCTGGGCAGGCTCCGCGGGAGGCACCACCGGCTTCACGGTGGGTGCGGACGTGGACGGAGCCTGGGCCATGGCGGCGGGCGGCGCGAACACCAGCGCGACACCAAGCAACAGGCGCATGAGGGGGGGACGGAGGACTGCCATGGCTGGGCGCGAGGCTAGTGCATCGGCCGGAGGACCGCCACGGGCCCACGCCCGGCCGGCCACTCCTGCTCGCCTGCCCTGCCCCGACTGGGACTCAGCTCGCCAGGGTGATGATGCGCACGCCGAGCTGGCCTTCCAACTCCACCAGCTCACCCCGGGCCACCACCTTGCCGTTGACGGACAGCTCCACCGGCTCTCCCGGCCCCCGGTTCAGCTCGAGGACCTGCCCGGTGCGCAGCCCCACCACCTGCTGCGCGGTGACGGGCACGCGCGCCAGCTCCACCGCAATCTGCAGGGGCACGTCTCCGAGCAGGTCGCTTCCGTCCGGCTTGCTCACATCGTCCAAGGCCGCCCCTTCCAGTTCCGGAGGCACGTCCAGCTCCGGGTTCGTGAAGTCCTCTTCTTCATCCCCAGGCTCCGCGCTCGCCTCGTCCGCGGAGCCCGGGTGGCCCGGCTCTCCTTGAACGAAATCGGTGATGCGCGCCTGGTAGCGCCCGTCCTCGCCGACGAACACTTCCGCCTCGGCCCACCCCGCCGTCCCCTTCCCCACCCGCAGCCGCGCGGTGCCTGCCTCGCCCTTGTCCGTGCGCGCCGACAACGCGTCCACCAGCAGCACGTCCTTCACCCGCAGGCTCGCCAGGTCCTGGCCGGAAATCTCCGCCGAGCCAATCTCCGCGCGCAGCCAGCTGCGCACCGCCGACAGGCGGCTCGCGAAGGCCTCCAGGTCCGCCTTCACCCGGGCCCGCCGCTGCGTGCTCTCCACCGCCGGCTCTGCCGCGTCCAGCACCGCCGCGGGCACCACCAGCCGCACCATGCCGCTGTGCGGTCCCAGCGTCGCTTGCAGGTGGACCGCCAGCATGGGGCCATCATCCCCCAGCCGCGCGGAGACCTCGTCCACACCCCGCGCCACGCCGTCCAACCGGGGGCGCGGCACCGCCGCCTGCAGCCCCGGCACCAGCAGCTTGAGCCCCTCGAGGACGACGTAGGCCATCACGCCCTCCTCGATGTCCGTCAGCGGTCGCAGCCCCACCGTCTCACCGGCGCCGCCCAGCAGCAGGTCCACCGCCACGTGCGCCAGCGCGAGCTCCACCTCCAGCACCGCCCGGCCCTGGAGCGCACCAGGCGCGAGCACCGCCAGGAAGGTGGGGTCGCCCAGGAAGCGCCGCAGCTCCGCCATGGGCCGCACCTGGACGGACTCCACCGTCAGGCGCACCTCGGCGTCGAACAGCTCCGTGAGCCGAGCCGCCACGGCCACCGTCGTGCCGTCCGCGGGCGTCAGCCACCGCAAGCGCTCCGCGAGCAGCCCCTGGGCCCGGGAGACCTTCTCCAGGTTCCGGAAAGTGAAGGGCCGCCAGCGCCGCTCCTGGCTGGCGGGTGGCTCCTGGGATGCCGGGGACTCCTGCGGAGGCTCCTGGCGCGAAGGCCGGAGCTGGCTCAGGTCCACCAGCATCGTGCGCTCGTGGACGCCCGATCCTTCGTCCTCGGATTCGAGACTCATGCCTTCGCCTCGAAGCGGACGTCTTCAAGCCGGAGCCCACGGCCACTGAGCGCGGTCCGCAGCCCCTCGCTGGCGCCTTCGAGCTGCTTGAGCACCTCGCGGTTGCTGCCGCTGAAGGTGGCCGAAATCTTCCCGTTCCGGGCGCTGACCTTGATGGACAGACCGCTGAGCACGTCGCCCCGCAGGTCGATCTGGAACTCCGCGTTGCCCGCGGCGTTGGTGCCCACGCGGACGCGGTCGACAATCTTCTGCGCAATCTCGGTGGCCAGGGCCCGCAGGCGCTCCGAGCCCGCGGTGTCCTTGGGCTTGGCCACGGGCACCGGCGCCATCAGCGCGGGGTTGAAGCGGAAGCCGGGGGCGATGGACTCCGACCCGCCTTCCTTCTTGTCCTTGCCACCGCCACTGCCCTTGCCGCCGCCCGCGTCGGCATCCGCCCGGATGGCGGCGCCCCGCTCGGAGCTGACCTGCCCCAGGGAGGACTCCGCCTTGCCCAGGTCCTTCTCGCGGCTCTCGGAGGTCCGCTTCTCGTCGGTGCGCCGGGCGTCCCGGGCGTCCGACGCGCGCGAGCCGCCACGAGCCTCCGCGGCCTGCCCCTGCGCCTGGGCCTGCGGCTGGGCCAGTTCCTTCATGGCGGGCTGCTGGTCCTGCTGCACCCGCTCACCAAACGTCTTGCCCTGCTGGGTGGCCCGCGCGAGCACGGCGCGCGCCAGACCGCCCTGTTGCTGCTGGGGCTGCGCGGGCGCCGGGCCCGGCGACGGAGGCGGCTGCTGGGCCTGCTGCATCAGCCGCTGGAAGGCGGAGGCCCCCTCCTGGCGCTTCTTGGCCTGGCCCTCGGCGAGCTTCTTCTCCTGGAGGAGGCGCTCGGCCATGCGCGCTGCTTCGCGATCGTCGTCAACTCGGCTCATGACGTCATTCCAGGGGGATGGGGAGGGCGCAGGTTACTTGCGCTGGCGCGCCAGGAACAAGGCGTTGCCAATCTCCTCCTGGTTCAGTTCCTCACGCTGCTGTCGCTCGTACTTCACCTGCTTCTGCCAGTTCTCTCGGTGCTTCTCGATGGCCTTCAGCTCCTTCGCCGCCTCGGCCATCTCCCGCCGGCGCTGCTCCACCAGCCGTTCGGCCACCTTGACGGCCTCCCGCTGGCGCTCGACCTCCAGCGCCACCTGCGCCTCTTCGTCCTTCAGGCGCTCCTCGAAGCGGTTCATCATGTTCATGCCGTTGATGCCGGCACCCTTGAACATGACCTCCTTCAGGTAGGCGGCCACCTTCGCCTTGCGCTCGCGCTTGCGCTGCTCCAGGTCGTCGATGAGACGCTGGAGCTCCGCCTTCTCCTTCTCCAGCGCCTTGATGGCGGAGGAAAAGGCCTGCTCCGCCTCTTCCTTGGCCCGGGCGCGCATGTCCTGCAGGGCCTGCAACCGGTACGGGGGCATGTTGGCCCCATCCTAACCCGGAATCCCCGCCGCGCACCCCTGGCCAACGCCTTACTCGTCGAACAGGGCGATCAGTTGCTCCACCGTCTCCTCGAACCCGGAGTTGGAGTGGGTGTCCTGCTTGAGGAAGTCGATGATGGCGTCGTACTTGTCGATGGCCTGATCCGTGCGGGGATCCGTCCCGTACTGGTAGGCCCCCAGGAGGATGAGGTCGCGCTGCTTCTCATACGTGGAGAGCAGCTCTCGCAGCCGTCCCGCCGCCTTCTTGTGGTCCTTGGAGACGATGCCGCTCATCACACGGCTGAGGCTGGCGAGCACGTCCATCGCGGGCCACTGGTTGCGCTCACCCAGGGCACGGTTGAGGATGAAGTGGCCGTCGAGAATACCGCGGACCTCGTCGGCGATGGGCTCTTCCATGTCACCGCCGGCCACGAGGCAGGTGTAGATGGCGGTGCACTTGCCCTTCTCCGAGTTGCCCGTGCGCTCCAGGATGCGCGGCAGCATGGAGAACACGCTCGGCGGATAACCCTGACGGGCCGGGGGCTCACCCACGGCGAGGCCAATCTCACGCTGGGCACGCGCCAGACGCGTCACCGTATCCAGCATGAAGAGCACGTTGCCGCCGCGCTCGCGGAAGTACTCGGCGATGGCCGTGGCGACATAGGCCGCTCGCAGACGCACGAGGCTGGGCTGGTCAGAGGTGGCGCACACCAGCACGGAGCGCTTCATGCCCTCCTCGCCCATGGCGTCTTCGATGAACTCACGGACTTCGCGGCCACGCTCGCCGATGAGCGCCACCACACAGAGGTCCGCTTGGGTGTTCCGGGCAATCTGCCCCATCAGCGTGGACTTGCCGACGCCGGAGCCGGCGAAGAGGCCCACGCGCTGGCCCTCCCCCACCGTGAGCAGCCCGTCGATGCAGCGCACGCCCAGGGGCAGTGGCCGCTCGATACGCTGGCGGGTGAAGGGGTCCGGGCAGTCGCGGTCCACGGACCAGTCGATGAGGCCCTCCTCCGGCAACGGCTGGCCGTCCATGGGCTCGCCGATTCCGTTGAGCACGCGGCCCAGCAGCGCCTCTCCGCACTTGATGCTCAGCGGCTTGCCGGTGGGGATGACCTCGCTGTCCGGACCGATGCCGTGCAGCTCGCCCAGGGGCATGAGCATCACCTCATCCCCTTGGAAGCCCACCACCTCCGCCTTCACCGCGCCGCGGTTTCGGCTCTTGATGAGCACCAGCTCGCCCACGCGGACGTTGGGCACGCTGGCCTTGATGATGAGGCCCGTCAGCTCCGTGACGCGGCCGCGCACGCGCACGACCTGCGCTTCCTTGATGAGGTCGAAGTACCGCGAGAGGTCAATGGCCATGGGCGAGTCCCTTGACGCTCCGGCTCAAGCCGGCCCTTCCTTGCGCGCGGTGTCCGGCAACAAGACGTTCTGGAGCATCTCCAGCTGCGTGGGAAGCTGTGCATCCACCGTGCCGAACTCCGTCTGGACGATGCAGCCCACGGGGGCCACCTCGGGGTCCTCCTTGATGGCCAGGTCCACCGCGCGGCCGATGAGCTCCATCAGGACCGGCTTCTTCGCGCGGAGCACGGCGGCCGTCTTCGGGTGGACCCGCAGAATCATGGAGCGGGCGCTGCGCAGGTTCTCGATGGCCGCGGCGCACAGCTCCACCATCAGCTCCGGGTCCTTCTCCAGGCTCCGGCCGATGATCTTCTCCGCCACCTTGAGCGACAGCGCGATGACGTCCTGCTCGTGGCCGGTCAGCACCTCCCCCGCCTGCATCTTCGCGCGAAGGATGATTTCGGTGGCCTGCGCCAGGCCTTCCTGACGGCCCTGCTCACGCGTCTTGGCGAGGAGCTCCTCGCGCTCGCGCTGCGCCTCCGCGAGGATGCGCTCCTTCTCGCGCTGCGCCTCCTCCAAGATGGCCGACGCGCCCTGACGGGCCTCGAAGACCTCGGCGTTCATCACCCCCGCGCGGGGAGGCCGCAGCACGGGACGCTCGGGCGCGTGCGCCGGCTCCGCCGTCCCATCACCTCGAATCACCTTGCCGATCGCCATGGGCCGCTCCTTGCGGGCCGGATGCTAGCGCGTTCCGCCCTTGGTTCCACGTCCCCCTGCACCCGGAGGCACAGGACGGTCGGTACCCGACGGAGAACGGGGACGCCGCTGGACGGACGTGCCCTCACCCCGGGGCTTGGGCATGGGCGCCAGGGCCGGCGAGGTGATGGCCCGCCCCACCAGCACCCGGGGGGGACGCTCCGGCTCCTGCTCCGGCTCGGGGGGCTTGGCCCGGCCGCCCCCCTGGGCACCGGACGAGCGCGAGCGAAACACCCGGGAGACCTCCGAGTCCTCCCGCTCCGGCTCCGCGGCCCCGAACTTCATCCGAGCGGCCCGGGGAGGCTCCTCCGCCGGACGCTGCTGCCCCCGGGACGCGACGCGGGAGCGCTCATCCGCTGGGCGCGCCTGGACGCGGGAGCCTTCGGCCACACGGGAGCGCTCATCTGGGGCTCCGGACTGGACGCGGGAGCCTTCGGCCACGCGGGAACGCTCATCTGGGGCTCCGGACTGGACGCGGGAGCCTTCGGCCACGCGTGAGCGCTCGTCTGGAACGTTGGCATGGACGCGGGAGCCTTCGGCCACGCGTGAGCGCTCGTCTGGAACGTTGGCATGGACGCGCGAGCCCTCCGCCACACGGGAACGCTCATCCGCAGGTCGGGCGTGGACCCGCGAGCCCTCGGCCACGCGTGAGCGCTCGCCCTGGCCTCCAGCCTGAACGCGCGAGCCCTCGGCCACGCGGGAACGCTCGTCGGGCGGACGCGAATGCACTCGGGAACCCTCGGCGACCCGCGCGCGGTCCCGCTCTGACAGCGTGTCGGGATCCTGGGGGCGAGGCCGTGCGCCGCGCTGCCCCAGCCGAGAAGGCGGCGGACCAATGCGCGCGCCCTCTGGATCCGCGCGAGGCGGGCGCGTATCGGGCCCCTCACCCTCACGGTGAGCCCCCGCGCCGCCCGCGTTCGCAGGCTCACGCCGGGCCGGCATCCGCTGCACCGCGGAGCCATCCTGTCGCTTCGCGGACGTGGCCACGCGGGACGGCTCACGCGAGGACAACACCCCCGCGTTTCGCGCCGCCCGCTCCGCCATGAAGTCCCGCCGGGCCGGTGCTCCCGCGCCCTGCCGAGCCGCCCCCGGGGCCTGCCCCCGCACCGGCGGTCGTGTCGGCACATCGCGGCCAGCAGGTGCCGCCTTGGCAGGTGCCGCCTTGGCAGGTGCCGCCTTGGCAGGCGCTGCCCCACCGGGCGCCGCCGCCTTGGCCGCGGGTGGCGCCGCCGCGGCAGCCGCCTTCCGGGCTCCCGGAGGCGGAGGAAGAACGGCGGACTGGCGCGGAGGCGGCGGTGTCGCCAGGCGAACCGGCCGCTCAATGAGGCCACGCGTGGCCAGCCGTTCCAGGTCCATCACGATGTCGGTCCGGCCGCCATCGCCTCGCGCGGTGGGACGCACGCGCTCCTCGCGCACCCACTTCGCCAGCAGGCTTCCGAACTCACCGCGGTACTTCTCCAGCATGCGCGCGGCGAACTCCGGAGACTGCGCCACGCATGCGCGCGCCAGCCGCTGAGCCCCCGCGCTGCGCAGCGCCACCGAGGGCCGCGTCAGGCCCTCGTGCGGCTCCAACTGCGCCCGGGCATCCTCCTCCGGCAGCTTGCGCGGAGCGTTGGCGGCCACGGCCTTGGTGGCCAGCAGCTTCAAGTCCGGCGGCAGCTGCTCCAGCATGGCCTCGCGCTCCGCGTCCGGAAGGCCCGCCAGCGCCGGCCCCAGCACCCGCGCGCCCAACCGGTCGCACATGGTGAGCAGCTCCCGCTGCTGAAGCTGAAGCACGTCCGCGAACTTGAAGCCCGCGGCCTGCTGCCCAGCGACCTCGCGCGCGAGCAGTTCCTCCAGCTTCCACCGGACGATGTCCAGGACCTGCGGGCGGACTTCGCGGGTCAGCTTCACGCGCGAGGGCGGCAGATGCGCGCGCACCGCCTCCGCCAACGTGCCCGGCAGCGCGCGCAGCACCACTTCCACCAACGCGCCCCGCTCACGTTGCAGCAGCGCGGCCAGCCGCTCTGGTTCGGCGCTCCAGAGCTGACCACGGCGGTCCTTCACCAGCCGCTTGATTTCCTGCACCAGCGCGGGAATGCGCTTCTCGCGCGGAACCTGAAGCAGCTCCTGCGCGCGATGACGCAGAAGCGCCCCCTCCTCTTCGGGAAGGTGCTCCAAGGCGCCGAGGCTCTCCTGGCCGCAGAACGTCACGGCCGTCAGGAGCAGCATGCTCTGGCGCTTGTTGAGCGAGGTGAAGAACGAGTCCAAACGTCACCTCGCGGGCCCCACGGACGCCCGCTGGGAGAAGGAGGGAAGCCCCACCGTGAGGGGCGGTGACGTCAAGCCTCGGGAGGACGACCGCGGGTACGCGCTCCAGCGCGCGTGGCCGGGGCGCTGCTGGAGCCGCCGCGCATGAAGGTCCACATCGTCAGGCCCAGCATCGCCAGCACCAGCACGAAGGCGCCCGCGAACATCACCTTGAACTGGCTGGCGCTGGCCGCCGTCATGCGCAGCCCCAGCACGTCCTGCAGGCGGCTCTCCGCGTCCGTCTCCGCCGACGGCGGCAGCGCCTGCGTCATCAGCACCGTCACCGCGCTGGCCTTCAGCTCCGGCACCGCGGTGGCCGCGAACTGCTGCACCACGGCGGTGTCGATGGGCGGCTTGCCACCCTCGCCCGGGCGGTACTTGATGAACACCGACGCGGACGGCATCGGCTTGTTCTCCGGCTGCGTGAGGTCGTTGTTCTCCGGAATCATCACGATGGCGCGCGCTTCGAGCACGCCGTCGATCTGATTCAGCGCATTGGAGACCTCGCCGCCCATCGCCTTGAGGAGCATGGCGCGCTCCTCCGTCGCGGTGGGCACCATGCTGCCCTTGGCGAAGTGGGCCAGGCCCTTCTCCACCGGCCGCGGCAGCGAATTGAGCTTGAGCAGCTCCGCCGCCTGCGCGGCATCCGCCTTGGGCACGGTGATCATGAACCGTACCTCGTTGCCGCCTTCTTCCTTCTCCTTCTTGGCGTTGATGCCGTTCTTGCTGAGCAGGACGTAAATTTCGTTGGCGTCCGCTTCGCTCAGCGCGTGCTGGAGTTCAATGTGGCAGCCCGTCAGGAAGAGAAGGGCGAGAAGCGAGGCGGCAAACGCGTGCGGTCGGCGAATCATGGGCGGGTCGGAGCTTACTAGGCCCCCGGAAAACGCGGAAGGGCGCCCCCTCCCGCTCGTAGAGGGAGGGACCGCCCTTCTTGAGGCCGCGCCGCCGGGAAACCGGGGTTGGGCCTACACCTGGGTCTTGACGACGTCCTTCAGGCCGGTGGTCGCCTTCTCCACGACCTTGCTCGTCAGGTCCAGCTGCTGCGTGTACTGGTACATGGAGGCCTGGAGCGACAGCAGCTCCGCGTTGGAGAACGCCTTGCCGCTGGAGGCCTGCTTGATGATGTGCTCCAGGTTGACCTGACCCTTCTCCAGGTCGCCGACAATCTGCGTCATCATGTCGCCCGCCTTGGACGACTTGGACGCCTCGGCCTTGGCCGTCACCGGCTCCGCCGCCTTGGTCGTCACCGACTCCTGGGCGCCGTGCACCTTGTTGAGGGCGGCCTTCTCCGTCTTGTTGACGGACTCCACCTGACGCACGGCATCCGTGCGCTGGGTGGCCTGCGCCGCCTGGGCCTTGTTCACCTGCTGGGCGGCGTCCACCTGACCGGCGCCCTGCGCCTTGTCAGCGAGAACTCCGTCGAACTTCGACGCGCCCTGCTTGTTCGTCTGCTGAGCGCCCTGATCCTGCAGCTTCTGCTGCGCGACCTGCGCCGCGGAGACTCCGGCCATCGGACCCGCCATGTGAGACCCTCCTTGCATCCATCGGAGAAGGAGGGAGTTCCTCCTCCTCGTTCAAGAGTTCCTTGAGCCGGTCGATTGCCCGCGCATGCAGCCGCGAAGCCCAGCTCTTCGACTGCCCTATCTCCGCTCCCGCTTCCTCCAGCGTCCTGCCCTGGAAGTAGTACCCCATCAGGAGCTTGCGCTCCTTCTCCGGGAGCTTCTCGATCGCCGCCCGCACCCGCGTCTTCAGCTGCTCCTGCTCCATCCGGATGTCGACGGGGAGCGACTCGTCGGTGTAACCCGCCGTGTCCGCGCCTTCGATGCTGGTGGCGAAAACCATCGCCAGCCCCGTCACCGCATCCGAGATGTCATTCACATCATCGTCGAATGAGCTGCCGCGGTTGCCTGCTCCGGCCTCACGATCCGAAAGATTTCCCAGATACGCCGCCGCCCGCTCGCCCACATAGGCGTTGCGGGCATCGGAACCACGCAGCACGCCCATCTTCCGAAGCCCGTCGAAGATGGCGCCCTTGATGCGGTAGTGCGCGAAGGTGAGGAAGTTGGCCCCGACCTTCGGGTCGAACCGCTCGGCGGCCTCCAGAAGGCCTATCTGGCCGTAGGCCAGCAGCTCATCCAGCTCCAGCTGGGCGTTGAACTGCTTGCGCACGGTCGCCGCCAGCGACCGGACGTAGGGGCCGTACTTCTCGAGGATGACCTGCCTGTCGTCGCCCAGAGCCAAGCGCCGCTCACTCGGCCTTAGACCACAGCCGCTCGAGGACCTGATTCAGCCGCGGATCATCCTGGAGCGCGTCTGCAATCTTGGTGGTGAGGGAGGAAGACTTCATGCGGAGCTTCTCCTTCAGGACTTCGGCGACCAGGGCCTGCGTCGCCTCTTCCTTGCTCTTGAAGCCCCCGTTCTTCAGCTTCCGGGCAATGGCCACCGCCTGGGAGGCCACTGGATCCGCGGCCTGGGGGCCCTGGACATTGCTGGAGCCTACCAGACCCGAGGGCCCGACAAGAGACTCCGTCCGGTCCACCCGGCCACCAAAGCTGGCGCCACCCGCCGGAGCCGCGCCGGCAGGACCCTTCGCGCCACCCGCGCGGCCCTTCCCACCGCCTCGTCCGACACCTCCGACAGCCATCGCCGTGACCTCCGTCCTACGACTTCGCCGGAGGCAGGACTCCCGCCTCCTTGGCCTGGATGAGGGACTGCGCCAGGCGGGCACCGTCCCCGTCCGGATCCAGGTCCATGGCGGCCTTCAGCTCCTTGAGCGCCTCGGGAACCTTCCCCATGAACAGCAGCGCTTCGCCGGCATGCGCCCGCGGGAGCCCGGACTGCGGCGCCAGGCGCTGCGCGACGCGGTAGGCCTGCAGGGCCTTGTCATGCCGGCCCTGCGAGAACTCCACGGCGCCCAGCGCCAGCTGGGGCACCTCGCTCCGGGGCATCAGCGCGGCCGCCCCGGAGAAGATCTCCTTCGCCTTGTCGAAGTGGCCCATGTCGAGCCACAGGTAACCGGCCTCCAGCAGGACTCTGGCCTGCTGGCGTCCGAGCGGGACGAGGCTGTTCGAAATCTCCGAGGTGTCCGCCATTGACGCTCCCTAGGGCGACAACGCCCGCAGTTAGCGGACGTTGCTGATGGAGTTCTTGATCGTATCGTTCCGCGACTTCATCACGTTCGAGATCGCGGTGAAAGTCTGCGATTCCTGCTGAATGGCGGCCTGCAGGTTCAGGAGCTTGGAGTTCTCCTCGGCCATCTTGTTCAGCGAGAAGTTGCCGTTGACGGTGTCCGTGGTGCTGCCGGAGCCCTGCGCACCCAGCCCCAGCGGCGAGCCGGAGCCAGCCACCGCGCCACCCAGACCGCCCGCGACGACACCGCCGCCGGCCGGCGCCACCGCGCCACCCAGGTTGCCCGCCACCGCGGTGTTCATCACGCCCGCGTACGGCGCGCCCATGCCCGAGCCACCCGTCGAGGAGAACGTGTGCATCGAGGAGACGGCGGCGGAGACGATCTGCCCGCCGGGGACCATGCCCGCCATCGCGCCCACACCCGTGCCCACGGCACTGGCGGCGCTGTTGAGACCATTGTGAAGCCGCGCGCCGAAACCGGTGTCCGGCGTCTGCCGCGCCGTCGTGACGTTGGTCGAGAGACGAACGTTCGGGCCCATCATGTTGTCGATCTTCGCCATTGCTTCCTCCAGGCGCTGCTTTCAGCGGAAAGGTCAGAGATCATCGATGCTCAAGATGCTCTCTCTTGCATTATCGGCGGGGGGCCTCGCCGGTTGCCTAACCCCGGAAAAAAAGAGTCTCCCGGGGAAAAACCACCGTCATTTCCGGCCCTTGCCACCCTTCGATTCGGCGATCAGCCGCTCGCGGGTCTCCACCAGCATCTCCAGCAGCTCCTCCGCGCGGCCAATGGCGGCCTGGGCCTTCTTGCCCTGCTCCACCTTGGGGCCCTTGAGCTCGGTGAGGCCCGTCTTCACCCCGTCGAAGAAGCCACGGACCTCTTCCACGGAGGCCGCCTCGAGCAGGGACTCGATGGCGGGAAACGAGGGCGCGGGAAGGTCCTGCGCGGTCTGGGACGGCTTGGCGGTCGGGGGCATTGCGGAGACGGTCTCCTGTCGGGCCACCGGCCGGGCTGGCCAGTGGGCGCTGGGCCCCCGACGGTAAGGGAAAAGCCCCGCTTCCTACAAGGCGCTCTCCTCTTCCCGGGACGCGCGCGGCCCCCGGACTACCGGCCGGAGAGCGAACGGCCATTCCAGCAGGGGGGTGAGCAAGCCCTGTCCGGTTCCACGAGCGCACCTAGCTTCTCTCCAACGGGGGACGTCGCCGCCCCCGCCCACTCACAACAACCACAGGAGAACCTCCATGAAGAAGCTCGTTGGCGTCTTCGCCACCATCGCCATGCTCGGAACGGGTACCGCCCTGGCCAACAACGACGAGAACAAGCCGAAGGACTCCTCGGCGGCCCAGGGTGGCTCGGGCCAGGTGGGGCAGAGCGAAATCCAGCAGGACACCACCACCATCGAACGCGAAACGACCACCACGCCCACTGCGCCGGGCCAGGGTGGCTCCGGCACCATGGGCCAACAGGCCAACATGGGCCAGAAGGAGCTCAACGGCCGCGTGGTGAAGGCGGAGAGCGACAAGATCTTCGTCGACATGCATGGCGCGGTGGTCCCCCTGGAGGTCGACCGCAGCACCCGATTCAGCGACCCGACCCTGAAGAAGGCCAAGGACCTGCGCCCCGGCCAGGAGATTCGCGCCAGCTACGAGGTGAAGGAGACCAAGAACGTCGCCAAGAGCATCTCCCTCTCGGGAACGGGCGGCGCGGGTGACCCGACGCTGACGCCGGACTCGTCCATCAACCAGGACAGCGACATGGGCGGCTCCGGCGTGGACAAGCACGAGGGCACCGGTGGCGCGGGTGACGACAGCACCCTGAACCCGGACACGGGCTCCAATACCTCGCCCGACACGTACTGATGACACACCCTTGGGCATGTCAGACCTGCACCCCATGAAGGGGATTTCGGGGCCCGCAGCCGCGAGTCGGCTGTGGGCCTCGCGCCATGGGACGTGCGCCTGGAGGGCTCGCCCCACCCTCCACTCCATACAGTTCATTCAGTATTGACTGAACGAAACCCCGCCGCCTAAAAGCCTGCCCGTCACCCCGGCTGCCGTGCGCTCCGCACCGCGACGCCCAGCCGGCGAGGCGTGGAGACAGGCATGGTGGAACTGGAAGCCGCCGAACGTCGCTTCATCGAATCGATGGGGCTGTACTTCGAGCGGCGGGGCGGCACGCGCATCGGCGGGCGCATCTACGCGCTGTTGATGCTTGCGGGCAAACCCCTGTCAAACAAGCGCATCGCCATGCTGCTCAACGTGAGCGCGGCGTCGGTGTCCACCAACCTGCGGGCCTGCACGGACATGGGCCTGGTGGAACCCGCCAGCGTTCCGGGGGACCGGCAGCACTACTACGTCATCCATTCACAGGGCTGGGAAGGCAAGCTGCGCGTCGCCGAGGAGTCCCTGAGCGCCTTCGGCCGCCTCTGCTCCGAGGCCCTCGCGGTTCCGCGTCTCGCTGGAAATCGCAGCTTGCGAGAGGCGTCTGCTTTCTGTGATTTCTACAAGGCTGAGCTCACAGGCATCGCCGAGCGGTGGCGCGCAGCGAATGCCCCCCGTCCGCCACGCCCCGTCAAGACTTCGAAAGGACGTACCGCATGAATCCCACCGCTTCGCAGTCCGCCATCGTCTCCATCACGAACGTGACCAAGGACTACACCCTGGGGAAGGTGGTGGTCCCGGCGCTCCGGGGCGTGGACCTGGAGGTCCATGCCGGTGAGTTCATCTCCATCGCCGGGCCCTCCGGCAGCGGCAAGACGACGCTGCTCAACCTCATCGGGTGCGTGGACACCGCCACCGGAGGCGTGGTCCGGGTGGCCGGGCAGGACACCAAGCAGCTCACGGAGCGTCAGCTCACGAACCTGCGCCTCAACACCATTGGCTTCATCTTCCAGAGCTTCAACCTGGTGCAGGTGCTCAGCGTATTCCAGAACGTGGAGTTCCCCCTGCTGCTCCAGCGCAAGCTGGACAAGGCCCAGCGCCGGGAACGGGTGATGCAACTCCTGGAGCAGGTGGGCCTGGCAAACCACGCCAAGCACCGGCCCAACGAGCTGTCCGGCGGCCAGCGCCAGCGCGTGGCCGTGGCGCGCGCGCTCGTTACGCGGCCCCAACTGGTGCTCGCTGACGAGCCCACGGCCAACCTGGACTCGGTGACGGGCCAGAACATCATCGACCTGATGAAGGAGCTCAACCAGAAGGAGGGCACCACCTTCATCTTCTCCACCCACGACGCGAAGGTGATGAGCCACGCCAACGCGGTGGTGCGGCTGGCGGACGGCAAGTTCCTGGACCGCATCAGCGCCGCCGAGGCCAGCCGCGCCATGGCCTCTGGAGGCCACTGACCATGGGACAACTCCGTTTGCTGCTGCAGGTGGCCTTCCGCAACCTGTTCTCCAGCAAGATCAACCTGCTCATCGGCGGCATCATCTTCTTCGGCACCCTGCTCGTGGTGGTGGGCGGCGCGCTGATGGACAGCATGGACAGCGCGATGAGCCGCAGCATCATCGGCAGCGTCGCGGGCCACATCCAGGTCTACTCGGATGAATCCAAGGACCCGCTGGCCCTCTACGGCAGCATGAGCGGCGAGCCGGACCTGGCCGCGCTGGACGACTTCAGCCAACTCCGGCCCTTCCTGGAGAAGCACCCCAACGTGAAGACGGTGGTGCCCCTGGGCACCAGCGGCGCCATCGTCACCTCCGGCAACACGGTGGACCTGACGCTGTCGAACCTGCGCGCGCTCTACAAGAAGCGCGACGAGACCGGTGAGACGCCCGAGCTGCGGGAGAGCATCGACAGCGTCAAGGGGCACGTGCGGCAGATGGTCGACCTGATGGCTGACCAGACGGCCAAGAGTGAGCAGGAGCTGGGCGGCGCCCAGAAGGACCCCGCGGAGGTGGAAGCACTCGCCCGGGCGCGCACGGACGCGTTCTGGGACGCCTTCGAGGAGGCCCCGTACAGCGCGCTGGAGCTGTTGGAGAACCGCATCGCCCCGCAGATTCCGGACGGGGACATGCTGGAGCTGCGCTACGCCGGCACGGACCTGGACGCGTTCCAGCGCACCTTCGACCGCATGGAGATCGTGGACGGGCAGCCGGTGCCCACCGGGCAGCGAGGCATGCTGCTGTCCAAGTTCTTCTACGAAGAGTTCCTCAAGATGAAGTCGGCGCTCCGGCTGGACCACATCAAGCAGGAGCGGGACCTCAACCAGAAGACCATCGCCACCGACCCGGACCTCCAGCGCTGGGTGAAGGAGAACCAGACCCAGACGCGGGAAATCACCTTCCAGTTGGACCCCGTCAAGACGCGGAAGATGGTGGAGCGGCTGCAGAAGCTGCTGGGCAGCCAGGAGCCCGCGCTGGACAAGCTGCTGACGCAGTTCTTCACCACCGACGACGCCAACTTCGACACCCGCTACGCCCAGTTCTACTCGGAGCTGGCGCCGCTGCTGGAGCTCTACCGGCTGCGCATGGGGGACGTGCTCACCATCACCGCCTTCACGCGCACCGGCTACATGCAGAGCGTCAACGTGAAGGTCTACGGCACCTACCAGTTCAAGGGCCTGGAGAAGTCCGCCATGGCCGGCGCGCTGAGCCTGATGGACCTGATGTCGTTCCGGGACCTGTACGGGTATCTCACCGCGGACAAGAAGGCGGAGCTGGCGGAAATCCAGAAGCAGAGCGGCCTGGAAGCCCTCAGCCGGGACGAGGCCGAGGAGGCCCTCTTCGGTGAGGACAGCGACAACGAGCTGGTGGCCGAGGCCACGTCCAGCGACGTGGACGACCAGGCCGCCTTCACCGGAGACCAGGGGGCGCTCACGCGCGAGAACCTGCTCCAGCGCGTCTACACCCAGCAGGAAATCGAGCAAGGCGTGGCCCTGAGCGCGGCGGTGATGCTCAAGGACCCGGAGCTGCTGGAACAGACGATGGTGGAGCTGCGGCAGGCGGCGAAGGATGCGGGCCTGAAGCTGCGCGTGGTGTCCTGGCAGGAGGCGGCGGGCATCATCGGGCAGTTCGTGTTGCTCGGGAAGCTGGTGCTCTACTTCGCCGTCTTCATCATCTTCGTGGTGGCGCTGGTCATCATCAACAACGCCATGATGATGGCCACCATGCAGCGCGTGCGCGAGGTGGGGACGATGCGGGCCATTGGCGCGCAGCGCTCCTTCATCCTGGGCATGGTGCTGGTGGAGACGCTGGTGCTGGGGCTCGTGTTCGGCTCGGCCGGCTCACTGGTGGGCAGCGGCATCATGGCCCTGCTCAACAGCGCCGGCATCCCCGCGGGCAACGAAGCGCTCTACTTCTTCTTCTCCGGCCCCCGGCTGTTCCCCACGCTGAGCGCCAGCAACCTGGTGGCGGCGTTCGTGATCGTCCTGGGCGTCTCCGCCATCTCCACCCTCTATCCCGCGTTCCTCGCGACCCGGGTCTCGCCCCTCCAGGCGATGCAGACGGACGAGTGAGAACATGCTCCAGCTCTTCCTCATCGCATTCCGCAACCTCGGCACCCACCGCAGGCGCACCCTGCTGCTGGGCGGCGCCATCGCCAGCGTCACCGCGCTGCTCGTCATCCTCATGGGCCTGTCCACGGGCATGAAGGAGTCGATGCTCCGCTCCGCCACCACGCTGTCCACCGGCCACGTCAACGTGGCCGGCTTCTACAAGGTGACGGCGGGCCAGGCGGCGCCGGTCGTCACCGGCTATCCGGCCATCCTGGAGCAGATTCGCAAGGACGTGCCGGAGCTGGACTTCGCCGTCCAGCGTGGCCGGGGCTGGCTCAAGGTCGTCAGTGAGACGTCCTCCATTCAGGTGGGCGTGGGCGGCATCGACATCCAGTCCGAGCCGGGCCTCCGCCAGGTGCTCCAGATTCGCGCGGGCGCGCTGGACGGCCTGGCCGAGTCCGGCACGGTGCTGCTCTTCGAGAAGCAGGCGAAGAAGCTCAACGTCCAGGTGGGCGAGTCTGTGACGCTGGCCGCCCAGACGCTGCGAGGCGCCAGCAACACGGTGGACGCGCGCGTGGTGGCCATCGCGGCCGACATGGGCATGCTGAGCGACTTCGGCATCTTCGTGCCCTCGGACACGCTGCGCTCGCTGTACCAGTTCAAGAGCGACACCGCGGGCGCGCTGCTGCTCTACCTGAAGGACATCCAGCACGTGCCGGTGGTGCAGGCGCGGCTGCGCCAGACGCTGACGGACGCGGGCCACACGGTGATGGACCACGACCCGCGCGCGTTCTTCATGAAGTTCGAGACCGTCAACCGCGAGGCCTGGACAGGCCAGCGGCTGGACATCACGAACTGGGAGGACGAAATCTCCTTCATTACCTGGACGCTCACCGCGCTCAACAGCCTCACTGGCGTCCTCATCTTCGTGCTGATGGTCATCATCGGCGTGGGCATCATGAACACGCTGTGGATCGCCATCCGGGAGCGCACCCGGGAGATTGGCACCCTGCGCGCCATTGGCATGCAGCGCACCCGCGTGCTGCTGATGTTCGTCTTCGAGGCGCTCCTTCTGGGCCTGCTGGGCACGCTGGCCGGCGCCAGCACCGGGTTGGTGCTGTGCCTGGCCGTCAATGCCATGGCCGTGCACGTCCCGGAAGTGGTGGCGGTCTTCATCATGTCGGACACGTTGAATCTGGCCGTGCACCCCTCGTCCATCCTGGGTGCCATGGCGTTCATCACCGCGTGCACCACCGCCATCTCGCTCATTCCCTCCTTCCTCGCCGCGCGGCTCAAGCCGGTGACGGCGATGCACCACATCGGGTGACCCTATGCGCCTCAAGAACATGCTGTCCGCCGCGGCGCTGGCCGTGGCGCTGCTGTCCGCCCCGGCCGCCCTGGCCCTGGAGCAGGCCGAGCAGGTGAAGCTCCTGGCCACCATCGACGACCGCCAGCGCAACGGCGGCGACTACAAGGCGATGGTCTACCTGGAGCAGAAGGAGAAGGGGAAGGCGGACCTCGTCTACGAGCTGGTCGTCTACCGCCGCGACGAGGACGACAAGCTGATGATGCTGTTCACCAAGCCCAAGACGGAGGCGGGCAAGGGCTACCTCCGTCTGGACAAGAACCTCTGGAACTACGACCCCAACGTGGGCCGCTGGGAGCGCCGCACCGAGCGCGAGCGCATCGCCGGTACCGACAGCCGCCGCGCGGACTTCGACGAGTCGCGGCTGGCCGAGGAGTATGACCCGTCCTACGAGGGCGAGGCGAAGCTGGGCAAGTACACGGCCCACCTGATGACGCTGAAGGTCAAGCCCGGCGTGGACGTGGCCTACCCCGTCCTCAAGGTCTGGGTGGACAAGGCCTCCGGCAACATCCTCAAGCAGGAGGAATACGCCCTGTCCGGCCGGAAGATGCGCACGGCGCTCTACCCCCGCTGGAAGAAGATGTTCAGCGAGTCCAAGAAGGGCGACGTCTGGATTCCGGAGGAGATGCGCATCTACGACGAAATCGAGAAGGGGAACTCCACCACCATCCTCGTCAAGACAGTGGACCTGCGTCCGCTGGAAGCCAACCTCTTCACCAAGGCGTGGCTCGAGAGCAAGAGCCGATGACCCCGCGCACGCTCACCCTGGCCGCGGCGCTGTCCGCGGCCCTCACCGGTACGCCCACGTGGGCCCAGTCCGAGGAGCGGCCCGACGAGGACGCGCTCTTCGGAGGCGGGCAGGAGGAGACGCCCGCGGACGCACCCGCGGGCGAGGACTCGGGCCGGCCTGACGAGGATGCACTCTTCGGCGGTGACGGCTCGGAGCCGGCGGCGGACGTGGACCCTGGCACCACCGGTGGCGCCACAGAGCGGCAGCCGCCGCTGACCGCGCCTGACGAGGACCGGGACGCGGACGTGTTGAACGGCCCCGCGACCCGGAGCGCCTTCGACACCGAGGACGTGGTGGATGATCCGCTGAAGATTGGCGGTCAGTTCTACCTGCGCGGCTTCATGGCGGGCAGCGAGAACACCTCGCTCCGCCAGACGTCCTTCTCCGCCCCCACGCTGGTGGACGGCTACCTCGACGCGCGCCCGTCCGACCGGATCCGTGGCTTCGTCGTGGGACGCCTGAACTACGACCCCGCCATACCGCCCCGGACCACGCCAGACGCCCCGGCGAATCCGCGCGTGCTGCTGGACCAGGCGTGGCTGCGCTTCGACCTGGAGCGCACGGTGTTCTTCACAGTGGGCAAGCAGCACGTGAAGTGGGGCACCGGGCAGATCTGGAACCCGACGGACTTCTTGTCTCCCCAGCGTAGAGACCCGCTGGCCTTCGTGGACCTGCGCACGGGCGTGTCCATGTTGAAGGTGCACGTGCCCTGGGAATCCAAGGGCTGGAACGTGTACGGCATCCTCGTCATGGATGACCTGGGCACGGACGTGGGCGCCATCACCGACCCGAGCGGAAGCCCCACGTCCCAGGCCGGCGGCAGCGACCCGGTCAACCGGCTGGGCCGCCTGGGCGGCGCGCTGCGCGCGGAAGTCCTGCTGGGCCCCGCGGAGCTGGGCGCCAGCGCGGTGGCGCAGAATGGACGCAAGCCTCGCTTCGGGCTCGACGTGTCCTCGCCGCTGGGGCCGCTGGATGTCTACGCCGAGGTTGCGCTGAAGGAAGGCACGGACCGGCCGCTGTACCGCATTCCGGAAGGGACGACGCTCGAGGACATCGCGCAGAACGGCGTCCAGGTGGAGGCGTACATTCCCTCGGGGCTCACGCCGCAGATGACGGCGGGCGCGACCTACAGCTTCCCCTATGGGGAGAACGACCTGGCCGTGCTGGGCGTGGAGTACTTCTTCAACTCCACGGGCTACACCGGCTCGTTCGGGTATCCGTACCTGCTGCTGAAGGACGCCTTCAACCCGCTCTACCTGGGACGGCATTACGGCGCCGCGTACCTCTTCCTGGACCGGCCTGGGCCACTGGAGCGGACGTCCTTCAACCTGTTCACGCTGGGCAACCTGTCGGATCGCTCGTTCACCACGCGGCTCAACGTGATGCACCGGGCGCTCACGTATCTCACGGTGGAGGCGTACGGCTCGGTGAACTACGGACGGCGCGGCGGTGAGTTCCGGCTCGCCGTTGATGTGCCGGAGGGGCTCGTCGTGGACGGGCAGCCGATTCCGGCCTTCTCCATCCCCGCGCCGACGTTCCAACTGGGAGCGGGGCTCCGCATCAGCCTCTGAGCCGTCGATTCGTCTTGAGGTGCCCGAGGGCCGTGCTCCCCTGCTTCCGGGAGCGCGGCCCTGGGTGTTTTCAGGGCGCGAGCAGGCAGTTTCGGGGATGCCCGCCCTGCGAGCAGCCGGCCGGGCGCCGTACAGGCAGTTGGGGTGTCCGAGGGCGGACGGATGGACAGATTTTCGCCATGCGCCTTTGGATTGCCATCGCGGCAGCGTGGGGCCTCGGCCAGGTGCCGAACGCGCCGGTCATGATTCCTCCCGAGGACCCTTCCATCCGGGACCCGGCCGCAGCGGCGCTCCAGGACGCGAACCAGCAGGCGGCGGAGGAGGTTGAAGGACTGAGGCCCCCGGTGGGCTACGTCTATGAGGCGCCGGAGGATGCGTCACCGCTCGACTTCGTGCTGACGCCCGTCCTGCCCGACGGCGCGCCACCGCCGACGCCAGGACAGGTCGCCGCCGCAGAGGCCGCGCAGCGCTACGAGCCGGTTCCCTCGCCCCTGGAGGCGCTGCAACAGGAGCAGGCCGCGATGGGCGGGAGCGGCCAGCAGACGGGGGATGACGGCACCTCGACGGGCCAGGACACCACGGGTGGGACGACGAACGGCGCGGGTGGTTCGGGGGTGACGGGGCAGGACGTGAGTGGCACCGGCGGCACTGGCACCGGCGGCCAGCAGGACGTGCGTGGCACCGGCGGCACTGGCACCGGCGGCCAGCAGGACGTGCGTGGCACCGGCGGCACTGGCACCGGCGGCCAGCAGGACGTGAGTGGCACCGGTGGCACTGGCACCGGCGGCCAGCAGGACATGAGTGGCACCGGCACGAGCATCGGCAACACAGGCACGGGTGGCGCCGGCACGACGGGCTCCCAAGACGGCAGCGGTGCGCCCCCTGAGAGCACCGTCCCTGCGGAACAGCAGAACCTCGGCAACACGGGCGCGACCGGCGCTCAAACGGCCCCCCAGCAGGGAGCCCCTACGAGCCAGAGCGGCCCAGGCACGACCAGCGCAGTCCCCTCCCCTGCCCCCGCGACGCCGGCCTTCATTGGCGGCTCCGAGCCCATCGGCCGCTCCGAGCCCATTGGCCGCTCGGAACCCATCGGCCGCTCCGAGCCCATTGGCACGCCGCCCACCGTAGCGCCCGTGAACAACCAGACGGGCACTGGCGGCGCAGGAACGCCGACCACGAATCAGCCGACGCCCGCGCAGCAGATGGAACAACTGCGTGAACGGATGAAGCAGCTCGAAACCCAGCTCAACGAGCGCGACGCCGACCTCTCCGTGCGGAACCAGGCCGTCCAGCTCCAGGTGGACACCTACGGCGACCGCGCGGTTGACGTGGAGCAGGCGCGACAGGACCGGCTGACCCAGATTCAGACCGCCAGTCAGTGGATGCTCGCGGCGGACACTGCGCTGGAACAGGGTGAGCTGGACGTCGTCAATGCGCTCGACATCGCCGACAACGCCTTCGTCGACTTGCGTGACAGCGCGGAGGAGGACGGCCAGGGCACCGTCGTCGTCCACGCGGAGCGCCTGCGTGCGCTGCTCAATCTCGCCCGCAACTTCGTCAACAACCGCGACGGATATAATGCCCGGCTCGCCCTCCAGGAGGCAGGCGTCCAGCTGAACATCCTCCGCGCCGCCAACCTCGAGCGGCAGGCCACCGGCAACGTCCTGCTCAATCCGTGAACGACGGCGTCGCCCCCACGGGGGGGCTCTGCGGACGGGCGATGAGGTAGCCCTGCACGAAGTCCACCCCGTGCGCGCGGACCCAGCGCAGCTCCTCCTGCGTCTCGATGCCCTCCGCCACCGTGCGGATGCCCAGCGTCCGCGCAATCTCCAGGAGCTTCTCCACGATGGAGCCCTTGTACGGGTCCAGGTGGACGTCACGCACCAGCTCCATGTCCAGCTTGATGATGTCGGGACGCAGCCGGTGGATGAGGTTCAGTGACGAGAAGCCCGCGCCCAGGTCGTCCAGCGCCACCTGGAAACCCGACTTGCGGTAGAAGTCCACGATGCCGCGCAGATGCTCCGCGTCCGCCGTCTGGTCCGTCTCGATGATTTCGAACACCACCCGCTCCGGCGCAATGCCCGCCGCGTGGATGGCCTCCACCGTGGAGCGAAGGCAGACCGTGGCGTCGTAGATGGCCGTGGGCGTGAAGTTGATGAAGAGGTGCGTGTCCAGCCCGTGCTTCACCGCCTGCCGGATGGCCGTGGTACGCGCCGCCAGGTCCAGTTGGAACAGCAGGTCCGCCTCGCGCGCCGTCTGCATCATCCGGCCGGGCAGCACCAGCGTGCCGTCCGGCTCCAGGCCTCGCATCAACGCCTCGTGCGCGAAGATGCAGCGGGTGTCCTGCGCATGGACGATGGGCTGGAAGTGCGTGGTGAGCCGCTCCTCGGAGAGTAAATCCACCAGCCACCCCGCGCGCGTCCGCGTGACGAGCCGCTGGAGTGAGCCCACCCGGGGATAATCACCCAGCCCGGGCTCCGCCGCCCCCGGCATGAACAGCGCCCGGGTGGCCCGCGCCTCCTCCTGCGTGAGCGCGGCCAACAGGTTCGATGCCAGAGGCGACAGTCCCGCCTCCGGCACCCACACCTCGACGCAATGGGCTTCGGCACGCACCTGGACCTCGTGCCGCGCCTCCCGGAGGAAGGACAGCAGCCGGCCCTGGCTGTGCCCCACCGGGCTCCACAGGAACAGACGCCCGGCGCCCTCCGCCAGGGGAGGAAGCGTCTGGCACCTGCCGCAGGACCGCGTCGGGGTGTCGCTCATTCCAGACAGCCTACTCCGTCGTCTCGCGGAAGATGAGCAGGCCTCGCGAGGAATCCGTCGCGTACACGAATCCGTCGCCCGGCACGTGCACCTTGCTCAGGCCTTCGAGGAACACGACGCCGTGGCCCGCATCCGTCTCCCGCCAGGTGTTGTAGTAACCCACCTGCTGGGGCGAGCCGGGGACGGACACGTCCACGATGCGCAGGCCATCCTGACCATAGGCCAGGTAGACCTTCGTCCCGGAGAACGCCACCGAGCGGATGGACACCTCCGGGCGCGTCCGGAACTCACCCGTCCGGGCCACCGTGGCCGGCGCGCTCACGTCCAGCACGCTCAGGTGCGCGCCCCAGTCCTCGCCCGCGTCGAATGCGTAGACGCGGTCTCCCACCATGCCGACCGCCGTGGCGGCCGACATGCCGTTGGCGAAGCGGCCCAACAGCTTCGGGTTCGCCGGGTTCGTGACGTCCGAGACGGTCATTCCGAAGGACCAGTTGCTCACGTAGAGCCGGCCGCCCATCGCCGCGACGTGCAGGGGCACCTCCCCCGCCACGGGCTCCGCGCCCTCGACGAAGTACCGCTTGAGCTGCTTCGGCTCCGCGGGCGTGGCGACGTCGTAGACGTACACCTCCGCGTTGGGCGCGGGCGACGCCGCGTACAGGACGTTTCCGTCCAGCGCGAGGGAGTTCACCTCCACCACGGACTCGGGCACGGAGCGCAGGCGGACAGGTATCGCCGGGTTGGTGATGTCGAACACGGCGATGCCGCTGCGGCGGCTGGCCACATAGAGCGTGTTCCCGTTCACCAGCGCGTCCGTGTAGTAGTCGTTGGACAGCTCGTACTGGCGGACCTGGCGCGGCTGCGAGGGGTCGCTCAGGTCGAAGGTGATGAGGCCCTTGGCCCCCGCCGTCACGTAGGCGTGGCCATGGGCCACCGCGACATTCGTGGCCGTGGCCTCGGTCAGCTTCACCTCGCTGACCAGCTCCACGCCGGACGCCTCTGCTTCACCCGCGCGGCGGCCCAGCCGGATGGCCTCGAAGGTGCCCTTCATGTCCGCGGTGCCATTGGCGCAACGCCGGAAGATGCCGGACATCTGCCCGGGCCCGGACGAGGAACACCCGGCGACGGCGAAGCGCATCGTCACGTTGTTGGCGCCCTGGAACTCGCTGGCCAGGAAGAACGACTCCGGGGTGCTCTGCCGCTCCGTGGCGGCGAGGCCCATCAGCATCTGGGTGTTGTTGCCCCCTCCCGACAACCGCATGGCGGCCGCGGCTCCGGAACCGTCGTTGAGGTTGATGTTGAGGTTCCAGATGCCCTCGGGCTGTACGGCGGAGAGGCTTGAAAGCTGGCAGGCCGACACATCGATGGCCTCGACCTGACACTCCGCCTTGGGAACGGACGGATTGTCATTGCCGCAAGCGGTGGCGAGCGCCAGGGTGCTGGTGAGTGCGAGGAGGCGTTTCATGCCCCCATGCATATCATCCGGCGCCAGCACCCGACGAAACAGCGCGCTCCCCCGGCCTCCGAGGGGGCGATGCCCACTGCCCGTCAAGTAACCGGAAAGAAATAGTCGGGGCGCTTGTATACCGGGACCGCTGGGAGGCAGCCTCCCCAGCAGGTGTAGTCTCGCCGGTACCCCACCCACAGAGGTGCCTTCAGTGAACCCCCGTCCCCTCGCCGCAGCCCTGCTCGTCCTGCTCTTCCCGGGGCTCGCGCTTGCCCAGTTCTACGTCGTGCCCCGAAGACCCGGGAAAACGGCGGTGAACAGCTACGAATTCGAGTGGCGACACACAGACATCCTCGTCGGACCGGGGGCCACCGGTCTGGCGGAACCTCCCGAGCGGACGGCGCACGAACAACCACCGGAGAGTCCAGGCGGCGCCAACCCGGGCGCGCCCACTACCTCGCCGAACGAGGGCGACACGAAGGCGCCCCCCACCGGTCCGCCCTCGGAGTCCACGGGAGGTACGTCCGAGCCCCAGTCCCAGACGGGGCTGCCCGGCAGCACGCCGGTGGTGCTCGAGGGCGCGACCGACGCGGGCGTGCCGCCCTTGACGACGGGTGAAGACGGGGGCGTCCCGGAGAGTGGCCTGGCGGCCGCCGACGGGGGAGCGGAGGACGGCGGTGCCCTGGCCGCGACCGATGCGGGGACGACGGACGACGGTGCCCTGGCCGCGGCCGATGCGGGGCCGGCGGATGGCGGCACGCTCGCGGCCGGAGGTAACGACGGCGGCGAGCAGGACGCGGGCGCCACCTACCTGATGGCCAGCGACGCCGATGACGACGGCGGGACGGTGCTGGGCGGCGGCCAGTCGGTGTTCGCGGGCGCGGACGGCGGCTTCAACTACACCTACGCGAAGTCGCTGGGGGACAAGTCGGGCGGGGTGCGCTTCTACTTCTATGAGCGTGAGCGCATGGTGGCCGAGCGCGCCGCGCCGCTCATCGAGGAGGCCTACCGGTACCTGGTGGACCAGTTCAAGTACGTCCCCACCAAGACGTTCCCGTACATTCTCTACAGCAGCTACCAGGAGTTCCTGCAGACCAACCTCTTCGCCGTGTCCGAGGGCACGCTCGGTCTCACCAGCACCGGCGAGGACCTGAAGCTGACGCTGCCGTACCTGGGTGACCACCGCCTCTTCGAGGAGGTCAGCACCCACGAGCTGGCGCACCAGTTCACCATCCAGAAGGTCCGCACCGTGGCCGAGCAGGCCAAGATGTTCGGCGATCCGCTGCAAGCCATTCCGCTGTGGTTCATCGAAGGCCTCGCCGAGTTCTACGCCAAGCGCGGCATGGACCCGGAAGCGGAGATGCTGGTGCGGGACCTGTTGGTGAACCCGGACCTCTTCAAGGGCTACGCCTTCCTCGACTTCTTCTCGCCCGGGCCCTACGGCTACCTGTGGATCTACAAGGTGGGCCAGGTCCGCGTGTCCTTCCTCGAAGAGGAGTACGGCGCCGGCTTCATCCAGCGTGTGCTGGAGGAGTCGCCGCGGCTGTCGGGTGGCTCGCGCGATTCACCGTCGCTCAAGTTCGAGGAGCTGCTGGAGCGGCTCACCGGTGACAACCCCAAGCGCATCTCCGCGCGGTTCGAGAACTGGCTGAAGCGCCGGGCCTTCAAGACGTACCTGGCGTCCGAGCAGTCCGCGCCGGCGCTGGACCTGCTCGACAAGGCGCCCGGCTACACCACCGCCATGGCGTCTTCCCCGTCGGGCAACGTGCTGGGGCTGCGCACCATCGTCCCGGAGACGGGTGAGAGCCGGCTGTACATCATGGATCCGCGCGTGCCGGACAAGACGGTGAAGGTCGCGGGTGACGGCGTGCCGGGCGTGGAGTCGTTGCACCCCATCTCCGGACGCAGCTTCGCGCTGACGAACGACAAGCTGGCCTTCATCGCCGAAATCACCGGGCGCGACGTCATCTACGTGCAGGACTACACGCACAAGTCGGAGCGGCGCGGCGCGGACGTGCTGGTGCGCCGCAACGCCATCCGGACCGGCATCGACCGGGAGGTGGGCCTGGTGGTCGACCTGAGCCTGGGCGGACGCACCGCGTACCGCATCGACCGGCACGGGCTGCTCGCGGCGTACTCGCCGGCCTTCTCGCCCGACGGCCGGTGGGTGGCCTTCATCGGCATCAACGACGCGGGTCTGCGGGACATCTACGCCATCGACCTGCAGGCGGGCCCGGACGCCCCGCCGCTGCAGCTCACCGACGACGTGTTCTCCGAGCGCGAGGTGACGTGGGGGCCCTCGGGCATCGTCTTCACGTCGGACGCGACGTCCCACCGCCAGTTCAACCTCTTCCGCGTGCGTCCGGACGCGCCCCGGCAGGTGGAGCGCCTCACCAGCGAGGAGCGGGACCACACGGCCCCGGTGGCGCTGGCGGACGGACGCCTCTTCTTCACCGCCTTCAACAACAGCAGCTCCGATTTGCACGAGCTGACGAAGGACGGCCGCATCGTGCGGCGCACGGACCTGACGACGGGCGTCTTCGAGCCCGGCCCGGGCCCGGACGGCGGCCTGTGGATGCTGTTCCACGTCTCCGGTGAGCGCCGGCCCGCGGTGCTGCGCCCGCCGCGCATGCTGGCGCTGGACGTCCCCGCCGAACCGCCGCCGGAGCCGCCCAACCCGCTGGCGGTGCGGCCCCTCACGGACGCGCAGAACTACGAGCCCTTCACCCGGCAGAACCTGGAGTTCGGTCCCTTCTTCGGCTTCGCGGGCGCGGGCGGCGGCGGCTTCGTGGGCCAGTTGTTCGCGGCGGCCAGTGACCGCATGAAGGACCACCAGTTCCTGCTCACCCTGGCGGTGTACGGCAGCTTCGACCTGACGGACGGCTACCTGCTCTACGTCAACGACAAGTCACGCACGACGTGGGGTGGCGGCATCTTCCAGTCCCTGCGCTTCCGCGTGGACCGCACCTTCGAAGGTGAAGAGGGCGCGCAGAATGCCTTCTTCACGTCGGGTGAGCGCTTCTTCGGCGCGCTCGGCAGCATGCGCTACCCGCTGAGCACCTTCCTGTTCGTGCAGGGCGACCTGGCCATTGGTGGCACCCGGTACTTCCTGGACGACTACACGGAGTTCGAGCTGTTCTTCCCCGAGCGCAACGCGGCCAACCGGGAGCTGCTGACGGCCTGGAACGCGCGCAACCGCGCCATCCGCTTCCAGACGGAGCTGAGCGGGCAGATTGGCTACGACAGCCTGAAGTACCACTACGCCACCGGCCCGCTGTCGGGCAGCGCGGCCATGCTGGAGACGACGGTGGGCGTGCAGCCCTTCGACAACCAGGCCTACGGCAATGTGCGAGTGGACGCGGAGCGCTACTTCCCCATCTACGGCCGCGCCAACATCTTCATCCGCGGTGGCCTGGGCACCACGCTGGGAGGCCGGTACGCGCGCTCCTACTTCCTGTCTTCGTTCGACACGCTGCGCGGCGTGAACTTCGGCGACATCCAGTGGCTGCTCGGCCGGCACTACGTCTACTCCACGCTGGAGGCGCAGTTGCCGCTCAACGACATCATCCGGGTGGCCTTCCTCAGCGACCTGGAAGCGATTGCCGCCATCGACGCGGGCGGCGTCGGCGAGGGCCGGGATGACTTGTGGAACCACCGCGTGGTGAACGGCGTCGTCGGTTTCAACCTCGCGCTGGGCCCCCTGCTGCTGCGCCTGCACTTCGCCCGGCCGTTCGACGTCGGCGCCGCTGCCGGCCGGCCGGACCCGGGCTGGGTGACGAACTTCTCGCTGGGCATCGCCGGCCTCAATGGCTTCTTCGACCAGGCGAACACCGGGAAGAGTGTCGGCCCATCGCCGACGCCCATGTCCCCGGCCCTGATGCCCTCCATGGGAGGCGGCTACACCGCGCCGCGCCGCTGAGGCGGCGTCAGGACTGCGCGGCGACGAGGGCGGCGTTGGCGCGGGCCATGGGCCCGCCCTCCATGGGGATGCGCTCGAAGTCGCCGCGCAGCGCCTTGATGGCGAACTTCTCCAGGTCGATTTCCCGGCGGGTGCGCACGCCAAGCACGCGCAGCAGCTCGGACAGGGGGCTGAAGCCGGACACGCTGTGCTGGAGCAGCATGCCCCCCGCCACCGCGGTGAGCCCCCGCCAGCGGCCGCCGTCCCGCCGGCCCAGCAGCAGGCCCAGCAGGCCCAGGGCCGACGTGCCCACGGCGAGGGCGCGGTTGATGTCCCACTCGCGCTCCAGCCGGGCGAGGTAGCGCGTCATCTCCGCGCGGTCCCCCTTCTCCGCCATGTACCGGACGCAGCGCTCCACGTGCTCGTCGATGCGCCGGTTCACCACCAGCGGCGTGTGGACACGCACGGTGTCTGACGACGTCTGGTTCCACGTTTCCATATGAGGCCCTCTCTCCCTGACGCGGCGCGCCCCCTCTTCCCTTGAAGCTAGGACCGCCGCCGCCCCCCGTGCACAGCCCACGCGGGGAAAGGGGCCCCGTTCCGCCCGGCCGCCTGCCCCGCCAGGGGCCCCTTCGCGTCCCATTCCCTCCAGGGTGGGACAAGCAGCCAGGTTGGGTAATCCGTTTCCCTTGCACGCGACGGTGGGGGCCTGAGTGCCGACTCAAGCGTTCGCTCTCCACCAAAAAGGGGCCCTGGAGGCGGGCACAACCGTTGCTTTGCGCCGGGGTTGATGACTCCTTCTCGATTGCTGCTGTGCCTGCCGCTGCTGAGCCTGTGGGCGTGTGATGGACTCCAGGCGGAGCGGCCGCCGCTCCTCCAGGACCCTCCGGGCGTGGAGAATCCGCAAACGCCCCCTGGCGAGGAGGAGCCGCCGCCGACGCAGCCGCCACCGGTGGACCCGCCTCCCATCGACCCGCCGCCGGTGGACCCGCCTCCGGAGCCGCCACCTCCCGTGCCGGAGACGGAGCGGCCCTTTGTCATGCCGCCCGTGCAGACGTCGGTGCCGCAGTACGAGCTCATCATCCCCGAAGAGACGATGCGGATGTTCGAGGCGGACCCTTGGACGCCGGAGCAGGACGGCCTCTTCAAGGCGAACGGGACGACGTACCGCGTGCAGGTGCGCCTGCGGGGCGCTTCCGCGCGCTTCTTCCCGAAGAAGAGCTGGAACGTGAGCTTCGAGGACGGCGTGCGCTTCGAGGGGAGGACGTCACTCAACCTCGTGGCCGAGTACGCGGACGCGACGCTGCTGGCGGAGAAGATTGCCTTCGACCTGCTGGAGGCCATGCGCGTCCCCGCGTCGAAGGGCACGCTGGTGCGGCTCAACGTCAACGGCGTGTACCAGGGCGTGTTCCTGGAAATCGAGCAGGTGAACAAGGCCTTCCTGCGAGCGCACTCCTATGCCGACACGGATGGAACCATCTACCGGTGTGGCTGGAAGGATTGCGAATTCAAGATGGTGAAGGTGCCGTACCAGGGTGACTGGGCGAAGAAGACGAACGAGTCCCAGCCGGACGACAAGCTCTGGGAGATGGTGGGCGCCATCAACCACACGCCCGAGCCCCAGTTCGTCAGCGAAATGGAGAAGCGCTTCGAGCTGGAGCACTACCTGCGCGCCATGGTGATGGACGCGCTGATGTCCAACAACTACGTGGAGGACTCGGAGAGCTACTTCATCTACGACCGCGCGGTGGCGAAGTGGTCCTACGTCCCGTGGGACCTCAACAACGTGGACTCGCGCTGGTGGTACCCCATCAGCGTGGAGGACATGAGCCAGAGCACCAGCAACATGCGCCACCCGCTGTTCAGCTTCACCCTCACCGACGCCTGGGTGGCGAAGATGTACGAGCAGCGCAAGCTGGAGACGGCCTCGTACCCCGGCTACCTGCCGGTGTTCTCCAACCTGGCCACCCGCGTGGTGATGAACCCCGTGCTGCGCGAGCGGCTGGAGGCGCGGCTGGACAAGGCGATGGACGAGCTCTTCACCAGCGAGGTGATGGACGCGCACATCGACACGCTGCACGCGCTCATCGACCCGCACATGCGTGACGACCCCTTCATGGACTACGGCCGCTTCACCGCGGGCCGCACCTACCTGAAGCGCTACGTGCGCGAGCGCCGCAACTTCATCTTCCAGGAGCTGGAGCGGCTCGCGCAGCAGCGGCCCACGCTGGTGCTGGAGGCCGTCCACCCGCGCGAAGGTTGGGTGGAGGTGGGCAACCGCACGTCGGCGTCCCTGTCCCTGGTGGGCATGGTGCTGACGACGCAACTGCGCGTCAGCCTGGCGCAGAGCCCCGGCCACCTGCCCACGCAGGTGCGTGCCCCCATCGGCGCGGTGCTGCCGGAGCTGACGGTGGCCCCGGGGCAGCGCGTCCGCCTCAACGCCGCGCAGTTGGGCATCCAGATGCCCGCCAACGGCGAGATTGGCCTCTTCGACGGGCGCTCCGTGGTGGGCGTGAAGGACCTGCTCTTCTACGGCGACCTGGGCGCGGGCAAGCGCTACGAGCGCGGCTCGCGGGGCTGGGAAGTGCGCTGAGCGCGGCGGCGAGCCACACCTGAGCGCGGCGCTCCTGTCCTCGGGGGCGCCGCGCTGCGTTTCAGGGCCGCATGCGGACCTCCAGCGTCCGCTTCGCGCTCAGTCCCCGGTCATCGGTGACGAGAATCTCGTGGGAGCCCACGGACGGCGTCCACCACACGCGCTCATCGGCGCGCGCCGTCCCCAGCAAGGCCCCGTCCACGAACCACGTCAGTGCCCGCTCGTGTGAGGCCTCCGCCTCCAGCGGCACCTCCTGCTGTGAGGCCGGGACACCGGGAATCAGCACGGCCACATGTCCCGGCGCGGGGGAGACAATGGACGGGGCCGCGCGCGCGCCCCCGGGCTCGCAGCCAGGCGCGGCGGCGGGCGGCTCCGGCAGGCGCCGGTGCTGCTCCTCCAGCCAGCGGCGAATGGTGGCCGGCCAGGTCACATACACCCGCGTCTCCGTCTTCCGCCCCGTCCGGCACATGGGCCCCACCGACAGCCCCGTGGCCATGTCCACCTCCACGTGCTGATGGTACGGGCAGCGCGCGGTGGGCACCGCCGAGCGCCGCGCGTAGACGTGCTTGCGCTGCACGCAGGCGTCCGTCGGCAGGTGGCCCGAATAGGCGCAGACCTCCACCACGGCCAGGTCATCGGGCGGATTCACGCTCTCGTCCGGCAGGTTGAGGCCGCGCGGGCCCACGCCCTCCAGGATGTCGAACAGCACCGGCCCTGCCGCGTCAGCGCCCACCAGGTGCACGCTGGGCGTGTGGTTGAAGTTCCCCAGCCAGACGACAGCCGTGTGCCGGGGCCCCGAGCCCGCCGCCCACGCGTCGCGGTGGCCGAAGCTGGTCCCTGTCTTCCAGTGCACGCGCGCCGGCATGCCCGTCAGCCGACGGCGTGCCGGGAAGTCCGGCCGGTCCTTCAGCGACAGCGCCTGGCGCGTCAGCCAGGCCGCGCCAGGGGACAGCACCTCCACCGGTGCGGCCGCCTTCTCGTCCAGCAGAAGCCGCAGCGGCGGCGCGCGTCCATCCCCCGCCAGCGCGACGTAGACGCCCGCGAGCTCCAGCGGCGTCAGCTCGATGCCGCCCACCGCCGCGGACAGGCCGTAATACCCGGGCTCCTGCACCAGGCTCGTGACTCCCGCCGCTTGCAGGGCGCCCAGGAAGCGCTCCACCCCCACGCGCTCCAAGAGCCGCACGAAGGGCATGTTGAGCGACTGGGACAGCGCGTACTCCAGGCGCACCAAACCCTGGAAACGGCCGTCGAAGTTGCGCGGCGCATAGCCGCCGTAGGCCGTGGGCACGTCCGCCACCAGGTGCTCCGGCCCCACCATTCCCAGGTCGATGCCCATGGCATACAGCAGGGGCTTGAGCGCCGAGCCCGGCGAGCGCGGCGTGGCGAAGCCGATAATCTGCCCGCCGTGCTTCTGGTCGAAGAAGTCGAAGTTGCCCACCAGCGCGAGCACCTCCGCCTGCTGCCGGTCCACCACCACCGCCGTGCCGTTGTAGATGCCTCGCGGCGCCAGGCCCACCGCCGCGTCCCGCATCAACCGCTCCACCATCCGCTGCGTGCCTGCATCCAGCGTGGTGCGCAGCCGGGCATTCGCCGGCCGCTGCGTGCGCAGCCACACCGCCACGTGTGGCGCCTCACGGGGAAAGGGCTTCAGGTCCGTGGGCACAGGCGTGTCGCGCACCTCGCGCAGCACCGTCTCCGCCGACACGCGGGCCGCCTCGGGCCCTCGGGGAAGCGCCTCCACGTCCAGCAGCCTTCGCGCCACGCCGTCCCGCGCCGACTTCAACCGGGCCGTGTTCTGCGCCGTGGGGAAGCGCCGGTTCGGGTTCTGCGGCACCGCCAGCAGCGTGGCAATCTCCGCGGGGCTCAGGTTCGCCGCCGTGTGGCCGAAGTACGTCAGCGCGGCCGCCTCCACGCCTTCGACGTTGCGCCCGTACGGGACGAACTGGAGATAGGCCGCGAGCACCTCCTGCTTGGACAGCCGCACCTCCAGTTGCATCGCCCGGAAGGACTCGATGACTTTCGACGTGAAGGTGCGGGGCCGCGGCTCCAACACGCGGACCAACTGCATCGTCAAAGTCGAGGCGCCGGACACCCGCCGCCCCGTGGACAGGTTGCGTGTCGCCGCGCGCAGCACCGCCAGCGGGTCCACGCCCGGGTGGTGGAAGAAGCGCTTGTCCTCCAGGGCCAGCAGGGCCTGGACATAGTCCGGGTCCACGCGCTCCAGTTGCGTGGGGATGCGCCAGCGCTCGTCCGGGGCCAGGAAGACGTGGGCCGGCGTGCCGTCCCGGTACTCCATCACCACCGATGCGGGCGCGAAGAGACGGGCCGGCAGGGGCACGCGCCAGGCGGCCACCCACGCGGCCACCGTGAGGCCTAGCAACCCCAGGCCGACGGGCAAGAGCTTCCGGGTGATTCGACGGGCACGACTCATGAGACGGTGAATCCCAGGCATATACTCCGCGCAATGAATGCCTTTGAAATCGACGCCATCCTGACGTCCATTCTAGACGACCGGCGGCTGACCCCCACCGAGCGGCAGGCGTTGCAGTCCGTCCTGGCGGAGCGGCGGGCTGGCGAGGCCCTGCTCACCCTCTTCCGCTCCCGGGCCTTCGCCCTGGCACGAGCGTCGATGAAGGACGCGCGCTCCCGGGAAATCATCTCCTGGCTGGAGGAGACGGTGCAGGCGCTGCACGCGCCCCAGCCCGAGAAGACGTCGCGCATGGAGGCGCACTTCTCTCCGGGCGAGGGGCCGCTCAACGCCATCGTCCAGCAAATCCAGTCGGCACGCGGCTCCATCGACGTCTGCGTCTTCACCGTGACGGATGACCGCATCACCCGCGCGCTGCTGGACGCCCATCGGCGCGGGGTGCGGGTGCGAATCGTGAGTGACGATGACAAGGCCATGGACCCGGGCTCCGACATGGAGCGGCTGGGGGACGCCGGCATCCCCATCCGCCTGGACAGGACGTCCGCGCACATGCACCACAAGTTCGCCGTGTTCGACCGGCTGCGGCTGGTGACGGGCAGCTACAACTGGACGCGCTCGGCCGCCGAGTACAACCACGAGAACGTCCTGGTCTCCGACGACGCGCGGCTGGTGCAGCCCTTCAACCGCGCGTTCGACGCGCTGTGGGAGACGCTCGACTAGGAGCGTCTCCCCGCGCCGTGCGCTACAGCAGGTTGTCCTTCCACGGCCCGGACACCTGAATCGTCCGGCCCGGCTCACGCGCCCACAGGCGCGGGTCATACATGGCCTCCGCCTCCGCCGACGGCAGGGTGAAGGCACCCGCCGTCACCGCGCGCACCGCGTAGACGACCTTCTTCGACTCGCGAGGCCCCAGGCTGCCGAAGACCTCCATCCGGTCATCGCGGATGTTCACGTAGTCCGCGGACCACAGCGACGCCGGGTCCACCCAGTCGGTGGAGCCCCCCCGGCCCAGGCGCGCGTTCTCGATTTCCCAGCCCGCCGGCAGCCGGTCCACCAGGGCGATGTTCTGCACGCGCTCGCCCGTCGTGTTGCGAATCTCCAGCTCCACGTAGACGAGGTCCGCCAACGCCACCGGGGCCTGCCCCATGGCCAGCACCGTGCCGTCCAGCTTGCGCCAGGTGCGCGTGAGCGCCAGGCCCTCGCCGCCCGTGCGGGGCTTGCTGTCCGAGCGCACGCCCTCACTGCTGAGCACGAGGTACAGCCGGCCCTCGTCCTTGGACGTCACCTCCAACTGAAGGCCCTGCCGCTCGCTGGCGCGGGCCAGGGACCACGTCCGGTCCGACGAGCGCACCGTCTTGTCCTGCACCGGCGTCATGACCTTTCCGTCCGCCTTGAGCACCGGCGCGGAGAACTGGGTGGACGTCCCTTGCAGCCGCTTGCCCAGGCCGGTGATGCCCCACACCAACTCCTGCGTCGTGTACCAGCCGCTGGAGTGCGCCTGGAGCGATTCGGCCACCATGCGCGCCAGCGGCTCACCCGCCGCGTCCTTGCCGAACAAGTCCTGGAAGGTGCTGAGCATGAAGCCACGACGGCGCCGGTCGGAGTAGAAGGACCAGTCGTTCTTCCGCTCCTCGGTGACGGGCGACAGGTCGGGGTTGCGCAGCTCCTTCTCGTAGCGCCGGTCGCCCGACAGCCACAGCGAGGCCTTGAGCATGTAGTCACGCTCCTGCTCCTCGCCCGTGAGCGCCTTCTGCTTCGCCCGCTCCGCCAGCGCGTCCACCATCTTCTGCACACGCGCCTTGCGGCCCTTGCCGGCCACGGAGAGGACGTAGTGCATGTAGGCCTCCGCGCTGTCCGTGTACATGTCATCGCGGCCCTGGCGGCTCTCGAACTTGTTCAGCTCGGTGGACATCCACGTGAGCGCGTCGTTCAGCCGGTCCTGCGGCACGGGGTACTTCAGCTTCTGCGCGTCCAGCAGCATGTGCGTGGCGTACGCCGAGCCCCAGCCCACCGGCTCCGTGGCGCCCGGCCAGTAGCCGAAGCCGCCCGACGGCGTCTGCATGGCCAGGATGCGGTTGATGCCCGACAGCACCATGTCGCCCACGGTCCCGCCCTGGGTCAGCGTGGGGTCCACGTCGTTCACCAGCTCGGACACGTACAGCAACGGACGGGTGGCGGACGTCGTCTGCTCCACGCAGCCGTAGGGGTAGCGCGCCAGGTACGCGAGGTGCTGCAGCGAGCGCGCGTACGGATTGGCCGTCACCCACAGCGTGGAGCGCTCCGTCGTGGGCACCCAGCCCTGGAGGTACTGCGAGACGTCCGTCGTCCCCTGCGCCAGTTCAATCTGCTGCACCAGGCGCTCGCGCGGGCCCGCCGGAGACAGCGGCACGTCCAGCGACTCGCTCGAGGTGTAGCCGCCGCCCTCCACCGTCACCGACAGCCGCGCCGCGCCCACCGCCTGCACCGCGCGGGCCTGGAAGACGAAGGTGTGGGACTTGCCGTCCGCCACCCGCGCCGTGCCCTCGCTCTTGCCCAGCAGTTGAAGCGGCGAAGTGGCCGCCGCGGACATCACCAGCCCAGGCACCGGCAGTGACTCCGCGTTGAGCGTCACCTTCACGTCCTGCGCCTTGCCGGACAGGTTGGTGACGAAGACGGGCACCTGGATTTCGTCGTGCTGCGTGAGGAAGCGAGGCAACGTCGTCTGGAGCACCAGCGGGTCACGCACCAACACCTGCGCGCTGGCGCGGCCAATGCGCTGCGGGCCCGCCGTCACCGCCATCACCCGCACCGCGCCGCGGTACTGGGGCAGCTTGAAGGGCACGCGCAGCTTGCCGTTGGCCGGCACCGGCAGCAGGCCGCTCCACAGCGCCACCGGCTTGACGGGCTGCACGCGGCCATCCGCGCCGCCCTCGCCGTCACCACCCGTGGAGCGGGACGCGCCGCCCGGCGGCACCAGCAGCGTCCAGCCCAGCGTCTCGTAGGTCTCCACGCCCAGCGCCCGCCGGGTGAAGAGCTGCTTCTGCGGGTCCGGGCTCTGGAAGCGCGTGAGGGAGAGGATGCCCTCATCCACCACCGCGATGGTGGCGAAGGTGGGGCCTTCCTGCGGGCCCAGCTCCAGGTCCACCGTGAGGGTGTCGTTGGAGCGAACCTCCTTGGGCACGTTCATCGTCACCGACTGCGTGTACTCCACCGGCTCCAGCGTGACACTGCCCACGCCGAAGGCGCGGTCGGGCATGAAGGCCTCGGCGGACTCCAGGTGCGGGTCCTTCACCAGGAAGGCGCTCACGTACACGTTGGGCGCGAAGGCGGACGGCGTGAAGCTCCACGTCACCTCGCCGGGCTCCACCGCCACCCAGTGGGAGGCGAGCACGCGGTCCGTCTCCGCGGTGAAGAGCATCCGGCCCTTGTAGGGCGACTTCAGCTTCACGGTGATGGCCTGTCCCACGCGGCCCTTGGCCGGCAGCGCCAGCTCCAGCGAGGTGGGCTTGAGCGGGCGCGGCGTCTGGTCCACGCGCGAGCCTTCCCCCCACCAGTAGTAGCGGCCCTCCCCTTCCAGCTCCAGGTCCGTCTGGGCCCCACCCGAGCGCACGCGCACGATGTAGCCCGCGGAGTCCGCGCCCGGCGTCACGTCCAGCGAGAAGCGGCCGTCCTTCACCGCCACCGTGGAGCGGCCCTCACGCACCGGGCGCAGGTAGCGCTGGTAACGCTCGTAGCCTTCGTTCTCGTCGTAGAAGGAGCCGTACTCCTCCTCCAGGCGCAGGAACTCCACGTCCACCGTCTTGGGCGTCTTGTCCGAGGCGGCCAGCAGCTTGCCGTCCCAATCCACCACCACGCCTTTCACCGTGAAGGGCTTGCCGGCCTTCACCTTGCCCGTACTGCCCTGGAGGCCCACGTAGTACGCCTCCGGGTGCACCGGCACCGTCACGCTGCCCAGGGTGGAGCGGCCGCTGCCCGACTCGAAGACGCTGGCCAGCGCGCTCAGCGCCCCGGCGCCCCGCAGGGCCCCCATGGCGCCCTGGGCCGGGCAACGAAGGACGGCCTGTCCCTTCGCGTCCAGCGTGCCCTGCACCTGGCCCAGCGTGACGGGGCGGGGCTCGCTGCCGTCCTGGCGCCACAGTCCGTAGGCGTACTGCGCGTTCTCCTTCGGCTTGAAGGCGGACGGAATCAGCCGGCACGTCAGCTCCACCGGGCTGCCCTCCGCCGAGCCGCCGAAGAGGTACGCGGCCTCCACGCCCACCGGGACTTCGTCCCCCTGGAGGTAGCCGGCCTGCTCCGTGCGCGCCTCCACCTTCATGCGCTCCGGGACGAACTCCTCCACACTGACGGAGTAGATGGCCACTTCGCGGTCCGCCACATTCAGCACCACGCGGTAGCTGCCCGTGTCCTGGAAGGATTCGAAGGGCAGGTCCAGCGTCACCAGGCCCGCCTCGTTCGTCTTCAGCGACACCTTCTTCAGCTCGCGCTCACGCGGGTCCACCACCACCAACTCCACGGGCATGCCCGCCGGCGGCGCCTTGTCATCCTGGCCCCGCAGCACCGCGGCGATGTGGGCCGTGTCGCCCGGGCGGTACACGCCCCGGTCCGACCACACCGACGCGCGGTAGGCCTTCTCCGAACGGTAGGGCTCGCCATGCACGTCCGCGTTGGCAATCTCCGTCTTCAGCTCGCTGTACTTGAGGTACGTCAGCTCCTCGCCGTCACGGGCGATGAGCGCGAAGGGCACGCTGTCGTCGACGCCGGGGGCGGGCACCTGGAGCCGGCAGCCATCCGCCGCCACCGTGGTGCAGCGGGCCACCGACTCGCCGCTCTTCTTCACCAGGGAGACTTCCACGCCCGACAGCGGCTCGGTGCTCTCGATGCCCAGCGCCCACACCCAGACTTCACCGGCGCCGTTGGAGCCCGGCGCGGCCTCACCGCGCTTGGCCACCAGGCTCAGGTTGGTGAGGAGGATGCGGCTGGCCGCCGCGTGGTGGCTCTGCCTCGCGGTGATTTCCACCAGGCCCTTCGTGTTCGCCGGCACCAGGCTGGCCACGTCCACGTAGGTGGTCGCCAGCGTGTCCGGCTGCGACTTGAGCGCCAGCGTCCGCTTCGCCACCACGTTGGAGGTGCGCTCGTCCGCGCGCTCGCGGTAGTCATCGCTCATCCAGAAGACGAGGTTCTCCGGCGGCACGTTGCGGACGGTGAGCTCCACCGAGTCCAGGTTGAGGTGCTGCAACGGCAGGTTGCGCCACGCGCTGCGCGGCAGGTAGCGGCCGGAGGTGGCGAAGGACAACTGCGGCGAGCGCGCGGGGACGGCGAAGGCCTCCTCGTAGGTGGCCAGCAGCATTCCGCCGCCCACCGAGGACGTGCCCGCGTCGATGCGCAGCGCGTAGGAGCCGCGCTTGAAGTCACCGAAGATGCGGAAGCCGCGGCGGGACGGCGCGACGGAGACCTTGACGGCGGGCGTCAGGTGGATGGCCTCCGCGGCGACGCCGTCATCCAGCGTGCAGCCCTTGTTGCGGTGGTCCCAGTAGTACGGGTCATACCCTTCCGTCTCGCGCGGGGAGGGCGGCTCGGCGCCGTCCACGTCCCGGCAGCTCACCTCGATGTAGAAGCCCGTGGTGCCCTGCTCCACCGAGGCGCGGGTGATGTCCATTCGCTTGCCGCCGCGGAGCTCGAACGCGCTGCGCGCGGCGGGGGCCGTCGCCTTCGCCTGCGACGCGGCGGGCAGTCCCGCCTGGAGGCTGAAGTCGACCGTGCGGCCCTGCTTGAGCAGCCCGCTGGTCAGCTGCGCGCTGACGACGTTGCGCGTGGTGGGCAGGGTGCGCCACTTCACGTCCCCCACGGCCCTGTCTCTT
>NZ_VHLB01000065.1:0-50701 GCF_006547365.1 Myxococcus sp. AB056
GCCGTGGACCACCTGTTGGACCTGTGCCTGGACAAGGGCCTGCGCGCCATCCGCGTGGGCCACCCCGCTCGAGTGGCCGCCCGGCTCCAGGAGCACACCCTGGACATCGTCGTGGAGTCCCACCCGGACCGCGCCGTCTCCCGCGACCTCTTCGACGAGGCCTTCTCCCTGCTGGGCTACGCGCGCCGCCAGCGAAACCAGGGCCGCAGCCGCGAGCGCTTCGCCAACGCCCGCGCGTCCACCTCCGAAGCCAAGGGCATGCTCGACGAGGCCCGCGCCCTGGAGCGAAAGGCCGTGAAGTCCGTGCTCGCCAACGCGGACGTCATCTGCGTGACGCTCTCCAGCCTCGACTCCGGCGTGCTCGCTGGGCAGCAGTTCGACCTGGCGCTGCTCGATGAAGCCACCCAGGCCACCGAGCCCCTGGCGCTGCTGGGCTTCCTCCGCGCGCCCCGCGTCATCCTCGCGGGCGACCCGCAGCAGCTTCCGCCCACCGTCCTCTCCCAGGAGGCCGCGAAGGCCGGCCTGGGCGTGAGCCTCTTCGAGCGCCTGCTCAAGGACCACGGCGACGGCGTCAAACGCATGCTGCGTGAGCAGTACCGGATGAACGCGCGCATCATGGACTTCCCCTCACGGGAGATGTACGGCGGCGAGCTTCGCGCCCACCCCTCCATCGCGGACCGCACGCTGGACGCCGTCCTCACGCCGGGCGCGGACGTGGATGCGCCCCCCGTGCTCTACCTGGACACCGCGGGCAAGGGCTTCGACGAAGAAGTCGAGCCCACCACGCGAAGCCTCTTCAACCCTGGCGAGGCGGGACTGGTGGAAGCCCGCGTGCGCGCCCTGCTCGCCGCCGGACTGGCCCCCCGCGAGCTGGCGGTGATTACGCCCTACAGCGCCCAGGCCCATCAGCTCCGCGAGCGCATCGAGGCGCTCAGCCCCGAGGTGGAGGTCGACACCGTCGACGCGTTCCAGGGCCGGGAGAAGGACGCCATCATCGTCTCCCTCACCCGCTCCAACAGTGAGGGGCAGCTCGGCTTCCTCACGGACCTGCGCCGCATGAACGTGGCCCTCACCCGCGCCCGCCGTCACCTCTTCGTCGTGGGCGACTCCGCCACGCTCAGCGGGCACCCCTTCTATGCCCGCTTCGTCGAGGGGACCCAGACCCACGGCGGCTACCGCTCCGCCTGGGAATGGCCTGACGCCCAGGACACCTGACACCTCGGGTTGTAACAGGGTAAAGGCAGACCCGCCCTGGGGCACTACGCAATCTATGCGAGGCTTTCCGGCCAAATTTGTCGCAACTGTGCACAATTTTTGTCACCCCGCTCCAGAGGTGGAGCGGTGCAGTGCCGGAAATTCGGGCCTTTGAGGCCACTCTCCTGTGCGGCATGAAACATGCTCTTCCCCGCGGCGGGGAGGAACCGCCACATGTCCCAGCAGGCGAATGTTACGAAGGAAAACGATGTCTGGGTTCTCCGTATCGAGAAGGACAACGGCAAGCAGCAGGAGTACCGCTGCGCCACCGAGAATCAGGCGCGCCAGCTCGCGATGATTCTCTCTCGGCCCGACACGGGTGGGCCGCCGCGACAGCCCGCTGGACCCCGCTGAACACGCGCCGCGTCCGGGCGTGGATGACGGTTCTCCCGGGCGCGTGAACCGGGTAAGGCACGGGGCAGGAGGCTCCCGTGTCCGACGCGCTCGAATCCCTCTCTGTTGATGCCGAAGGCCTGGCGCTGCATGTCCGGCAGCGCCCCGCGCCCGACGCGCCCGCCGTGCTGTTCCTGCATGGCTGGCTGGACCATTCCCACAGCTTCGATGCCCTCATCTCGCACCTGCCCCGAACGTGGCGGTTGGTGCTGCTCGACTTTCGGGGCATGGGCCGCAGCGCCCACGTGGGTCCCGGCGCCACCTACCAGTTCAGCGACTACGCGCTCGACGTGGAGGCCACGTTGGACGGGCTGGGCCTGGACGCGGTGCACCTGGTGGGGCACTCGCTGGGCGGCATCGTCTCACAGGCCTACGCCGCCGCCCGTCCGGGGCGTGTGAAGAGCGTGACGCTCATCGAAAGCCTGGGCCCCGCTGGCGGGCCCGCGGAAGGCGCACTGGGCCGGCTGCGCAGCGCACTGGATGACGCGCGCCGCCCGCCCAACCGCAAGCGCTACCCCACCGTGGAGACCGCCGCGGCGCGGCTGCTGGAGAACAGCCCCACGCTGACGCAGGACGCGGCGCTGTACCTCGCCCGGCACGGGACGGAGCCCTACGAGGGTGGCTTCGCCTTCACCTTCGACCCGCGCCACCGCCGCCGCTTCGGCATGGGCTATGACGAGGCCCAGTGGATGGCGCTCCAGGCCGGCGTCACCTGCCCGCTGCAGCTCATCCTCGCCACCGGCGGGCTGCGCCACGATGACGGCCTCATGCGCAACCGTACGCAGGCACTCCAAACCCTCGCCCATCCGCCGCTGCACCTCCCCGGCGGGCACCACGTCCACATGGAGCAGCCCGAAATGGTCGCGGAGGCGCTCATTCGCTTCATCCACTGAAACCCACCCACATTTCCTCACCGCCAGAAGGACGGGAAAGTCTTTCACCCTCCAGAGTATCGCCCTTCCTCTTTGCCAACCTGATGACACCCACATCACGCCAACCTCCTGAAATCAGGGAGACGCTCCTTCGCTCCCTGGGTTGGTACGTAAATTGATGGAGGAGCAGAGGGCGGATCACTCACCGGGCACGGGTCGGTGGGTGTGGGGAGAAGGGTGGGGATCGGCAAATGAGGATGGGGCTGACAGGGCGTGGGCTCACACTGGCGTTGCTCGTAACCATCGGGACGGCGTGCCACGAGGGGAAGGAGACCCGCGCGGTGCAGGCCACCGCGGTAGTGGACACGGACCTCCTCGACTTTGGCGATGTGCCCGTGGGCGAGTGGCGGGAGCGGGAGGTCCGCATCCGCAACGTCGGGTACGTGCCCTTCTCCGCCCTGGACGCGCTGGGTCTGGCCAACAACCCGTCCTATGAAGTGGAGCTGGGCGAAGGCGCCGAGCGGGTGCTGCCAGGCGAGTCCCACGTGGTGCACGTCCGCTTCCACCCGCTCACCGAAGGCCTGGCGACGGAGACGGTGCACGTCAAGACGGACGCCAACCAGGGCGCGGAAGCCCAGGTGCAGGTGATGGGCATGGGCACGCCCACCCCCATCGGCGTGGAGCCGCCCTTCCTGGACTACGAGACGCTCGAGGTGGACAGCGAGCGCACGCTGGAGGTCACGGTGACGAATCCCGTGGACCTGCCGCTGACGCTGACGGTGGCGGGCACGCACCCGGACCCCTTCTCCGCGGACACCATCACCATCCCCCCGCTGTCGTCGCGCAAGGTGAGCACCAGGTACCTGCCCCGCGCGCTGGGGAACATGGGCGCGCGCCTGGAGATTCTCTCTTGTGAGGGCTGCACGCCGTCCACCGTGGAGCTGAAGGGCAACTCGGTGGCCTCGGCCTTCGTGTTCGACCCGGCGCCCGTCCCCTTCGATTTGATTCCGGTGCATGAGCGCACGCAGTCGTACACACGCGCGCGCAACGTCACCTGGCGCCCCGTCACCATCGAGCGACTGGTGACCAGCGACCATGCCTTCGTGCCGATTTCCCGGCCGGAGGGCTCCTCCGTCGGCCCGGGCGAAGTCGTCGAGATGCAGATGGAGTTCGCGGCGCGCTACTCCGGGCCCAACGTGGGCGACCTCACGGTGCACTACACGTCCGACAAGGCGCGCAATTCGCAGGTGATTCTGGACGCGCGCGGCGGCCGGCCCACGCTGGCGGTGACGCCGGTGTCGCTGGACTTCGGCGAGGTGCCGGTGGGCGGCAAGGTGGAGCGCGTCATCCGCATCTCCAACGCGGGCACCAATGGCCCCCTCCAGTTCGTCGGCGTGGCGGCGGGCGGCGACAGTCCGCAGTTCAGCGTGGACGTGCCCACGCGCGGCACCGAGGCCTATCCGTGGAGCGGCGGCGTCTGGCCCGTGCTGGAGGCGACGCCCGGGCTGCCCATTGCCCCCGGCACCGACGCGCTGGAGCTGAAGGTCTACTTCGAGCCCACCGCGGTGGGCACGTGGACGGCCGCGCTGCGCGTGCGCTCGGATGACCTGTTCAACCCGGAGCGAGAAATCATCCTCACCGGCCGCTCGCGCGCCACCGCGCCGTGCGTGTACGAGCTGACGCCGCAGCCGGTGATGGACTTCGGCAACGTGACGCCGGGCCGGGGTGCGGTGCTGGGCTTCCATTTCCGCAACCCGGGCAGGGCCGAGTGCGCCGTGAAGAACATCCACATCAGCAACAACGGCGGCGGCGTCTTCTTCATGCCGGGCGGCCGGCTCACGGGCGGCGTGGTGCCGTACGACGCGGGCTTCAGCGCCATGGTGGCCTTCCGGCCGCAGGCGGAAGGGGACTTCACCGGCGAGCTGCAGTTGACGGTGAGCAACCCGGCCGCGCCCATGGTGCGCCTGCCCCTCAAGGGCGTGTCCCGGCAGAGCTGCCTGGTGGCGACGCCGTCCTTCGTGGACTTCGGCCCCATCCGCTACGACTGCGCCGCGGCGCCCCGGAAGACATACGTGGCCAACCGGTGCAGCAGCCCCGTCACGGTGACGGGCGCGGACATCGGCAACGGGACCAGCAACCAGTTCTCGCTGGTGATGCCCATGACGGCGCCGGTCACGCTGGCGCCGGGCGCGGGCTTCGAGTTGGAGGTCGGCTACGCGCGCAACGTGCACGGCCAGCACTTCAGCCCGCTGTACCTGCGCACCCCCAATGAGCCTTCCCCCTTGCTCGTACCGCTGCTGGCGGAGACGAACCACGAGGGCATCCAGGTGGACCGCTACACGCAGGGCACCGACAGCCAACTGGACGTCCTCTTCGTGGTGTCCAACACCACCACCATGCAGCAGTACCAGGACCGGCTGAAGGAGGCGATTCCGCAGTGGCTGCAGACGGCCCAGACGAACGGCGTGGACGTGCGCGTGGGCGTCACCAGCACGGGCCTGGTGGCCCGGGGTCCGCAGTGCGGCGGCGGTGCCAACGGCGGCGAGGCCGGGCGCCTCTTCCCGGTGGATGGCAGCCGGCCTCGCGTGGTGTCCGGCTCCAGCGCCACCGCGGCCGCGGACATCCAGGCCAACCTGAGCGTGGGCATGTGCCACAACCTGGTGCAGGGCCTGGAGACGATGCGCCAGGCGCTCTCCGCGCCCCTGTCCGAGCAGATGGATGACCCGCGCACCCCGCAGGCCAATGACGGCAACTCCGGCTTCGTCCGCGCGGCGGCCCGCATGGCGGTGGTGGTCCTGGCCGACGAGGACGACAACTCCGGCTTCGGTCCGGAGAGCTACATCCAATTCCTCCAGACGCTGAAGGGCACGGGCATGTCCCACCGCAGCCAGCTCTACGGGCTGGTGCCCACCGACCCCGGCTGCGCCACCGCGGGCAGTGGCTCGGCCCGCTTCACCGCCGTGGCCCACGGCACGGGGGGACAGGTGGCCAACGTCTGCGGACAGAACTACGGGGGGCTGCTGGAGCAGGTCATCCAGCGCGCCGGAGAGCCGCAGGCGGACTTCCCGCTCACCGCGGCGCCCACGGGCCTGGGGGAGATGGGCGTGCGCGTCCAGGGCCAGCCGGTGCCCGCGACGCAGTGGGTCTACGACGCGGAGCAGAACGCCATCGTCTTCCAGCCCGGGGCCATCCCCCTGGCCGGCCAGTCGGTGGAGGTCCGCTACCGCAGCGTCTGCGCGGTGCCGTAGGCCCGGCGGGGAGGTCCGGGGCACCCCGGCCAAGACAGGGAAGTGCGGTGTTACAGGAAATGATGCACCGTGGACTTCCGTGTCCCCACCCGGCGCGGCTATCGTGGCGGACGTCGTGGAAACATTCGGCCGCTACGAGCTGCTTCGGAAACTCGCCATCGGCGGCATGGGCGCCGTCTACCTCGCCCGGCAGAAGGGGCCGGTGGGGTTCCAGAAGCTGCTGGTGGTGAAGCGGCTCCTGCCCCACCTGTCCGAGGACGACGAGTTCATCGACATGTTCCTGGACGAGGGGCGCATCGCCGCGCACCTCAACCACCCCAACATCGCGCAAATCTACGACTTGGGAGACGTGGACGGGCAGTACTTCATCGCCATGGAGTACGTGCATGGCGAGGCCGTGGGGCCCCTGGGCGCCCGGGCCCAGCAGCACGGCATCACCATCCCGCTGGGGCTCAAGTGCCGCATCATCGCGGACGCGGCCGCCGGCCTGGACGCGGCCCACAACGCGCGCAGCCCTTCGGGCCGGAAGCTGGCGTTGATCCACCGCGACGTGTCCCCGCAGAACGTGCTGGTGGGCTTCAACGGCGGCGTGAAGCTCATCGACTTCGGCGTGGCCAAGGCGTCCGGGAAGCTGTCCCAGACGATTGTCGGCACCATCAAGGGCAAGCACGCGTACATGTCCCCGGAGCAGGCCCGTGGTGAGCCGCTGGACTCGCGCTCGGACGTGTTCGGCCTGGGGACGGTGTTCTACGAGCTGCTGACGCAGCAGCGCCTCTTCAAGCGCGAGACGGAGCTGGCCACGCTCAAGGCGGTGGTGGGAACGAAGATTGTCCCTCCGTCGGAGGTGGTGCCGGAGATTCCCAAGGCGCTGGACGCCATTGTCTTCAAGGCGCTGGCACGCAAGCGGGACGAGCGCTTCTCCACGGCCGGTGAGCTGCAACTCGCGTTGGAGGAGTTCCTCCTCACGGAGAAGCTGCACGCGACGACGGCGCACCTGGCGGCCTTCATGCGAGACATGTACGCGGAGGAGCTGGAAGAGGACCGCTTCGCCACCGAGCCCACCGTCATCAACTTCGACCTGCGTCAGGCCGCAAGGGCCCAGTCCCCCCGGCCTCCGGCGCGTGCGAGTGGGGGCTCCTCCTCCGCCGCGGCGCCCGTGAACGCCGGTCAGCCGCGGCCCGCCGCCCCGGCCCGGCCGCCAGCCGCCGCCGCGCCCGGAGCGAAGCCCGCCCCGGCGAAGCCCGCCCGGACGCAGACGACGGAGGCCGCCCCAGCGAAGCGGCCTCCACCGAAGGGCCCCGGCGGACAGGGCGACGGCGGCAAGTAGCCCGCGGGCTAGAAGCTCTTTCCGTCCACCTTCATCACCTGCAGGCCGTCCAGCTCGATGCCGTCCAGGCAGCGGACGTTGATGGCGCGCATCTCCTTGCCGTCCGGCATCGTGCCCTTCCCGAAGGAGCGGACTCCGCAGGTGTCACAGAACAGGTGGTGAATGGACTTCTTGCCGAACTGGTAGTCAGTGATGTGCTCGGCCCCCTTCTGGAGGTTGAACTGCTCCGCGGGAGCGAAGCCCAACAACATCCCCGTCTTGAGACAGATAGAACAGTTGCAGGACACCAGCGGCTGGCTCAGGTCCAGGCTCACGTCATAACGGACCAGACCACAGTGGCAACCACCCTCGTAGCGCTTGGATTCGGACATGCGCGCATCCTGCCCCAACGCGCACGGGAAGAGCGGCACGAAACGAGGACGCCTGGCGACCGAGGCTACAGGCTGGCCAACGCAACGCGGTACAGCGCGCGGTAGCCCATGCGCGGCGCGGATTCGAAGCGCTCCGCGTTGAAGATGTCCTTCAGCAGCGCCTGCCCATCCGGCGACGTCTGGAGGCTCAGCAGCGTGGACTCCAGCGAGCTCACCAACTGCGGCTGCAGCCCCATGGCCACCGGGACACCGTCGTTGGGGGCCTCGTCGGTGTACGCAATCAGCTCGAAGCGCCGGCCGGCGCCCGCGCCCAGCACGTCCTCCACGCCGGTGGCGAACGTCAGCCCCGTGGACGCCGGCGGGCAGAAGACGCTGGTGACGTCCGCCTTGCCGTCCAGCACCGACTCCAGCGCGCCCTGGTACGAGCCCGCGAAGTGCTGCGCGAAGAAGGCCCGTGTCGGCTCCAGGCCCTGCGTCTTGAGGTAGGCGGTGGGCAGCAGGTAGCCCGCCACCGAATCCCGGTCCACCCAGGTGGCGGTGGTGCCCTTCAGCCGCTCCACCGTCAGCCCCGCGCCCGCCCGGCACACCAGGGCGGACCGGTAGGACGACATGCCCCGGCGCACGCCGCGCACCACCACCCGCACGCCCATGGCTTCCATGCGCGCGCAGACGAAGGGCGGGGCCCAGGCCGCGTCCGCGCGGCCGGAGAGCAAATCCTTGGCGAGCGTCTCGTAACTGGACGCGACGCTCACCTCCACCAGCTTGCCCAGCGCGCGCTGGAGGAACGACGCCAGGCGGTCCGCGCGCTCTCGCGCCGTATCGCTGCCCAGGGAGGGGGGCAGCCCGAACCGGAAGGAATGCCGGGGCGTCGAGGGGGCTTGCAGGGTCATACGAACCCCTAACTACCCCTCCCTGCCCAGTCGCGCCACTTCATCGTCAGCCAGGCCGAAGGTGGCCTGGAGCATATCCAGGATTCGCTGCTCGGGATGGCTCGGGGCGCCCCCCGCGTGGGCAATCTTGATGGCCAGCCGAAAGGCCTTCACCCGCTGGGCGTGCGTCGTCAGGCCGTGGGCCAGCACATGGAGCCGCTGGGGCAGACCCTCTGCGGCCAGGGCCGTCACGGACTCGCTGACGAAGCTCTGGGCGCGCTCGGGGCTGACGTTCTCGAAGAGGGGGTCCGCCGCGAAGCTCTCCACCAGCGCCCGGGCCTCGGCCTCCTGAAGCTTCCCGTCCGCGGCGCTCACCAGCACCATGACCTCCGCGAACAGCCGCTCCAGCGGCTCGCCCAGCGCCTCCGCCAGGCTGCCGCCGTTCTCGATGACGTCGATGATTTGCGCCACCTCGTCCTCGGAGATGCCCAGCGCGGCCTGGAACGTCTTGAGCAGGCCCAGCTCGTCCCGCGTGGCGCGCTGGTCCGCCAGGGCCACCGCCGCCGCCAGCCCGAAGGCCAGCATCCGGTTCTTGTGGTCCGGCAGCCGGCGCCGCAGCGACGCGAGCACGTCATCCAGGTTCTTCGCCTCCGACAACCGCGCGGCGCTGGTCTCCACCAGGGCGTTGAGCTCGTCCGGGCGGGTGCCCTCGAACTCCGGGCGCTCCAGCACGCGGCTGAGGAGTGTCTGCATCTCCCGCTGCGAGACGCGCCCGTCGGCCATCGCGGCCAGCAGCATCGCCTCCACCAGTGCGCCGTTGCGGTCGTTCCGCGCCTTCACTGCCTGCTCTCGAGCCATGGGCTGGCGCTCCCTTGCGTGTCCTTCGGTTCGGTCGTCGTGGCCCCTTCCTCGCTGGCGTGCAGCGGGTCGGGGTTGAGCGTCTTGTCCAGCAGGTGACTCGGCCGCACGTTCGCCATGGCGTTGAGGACGCTCTGGCGGACGTTGGGAATCTCCTTGCCCAGCTCCTCCATCAGCCGCTGCATCCGCTTGCGCTGGAGGTTCTCCTGCGTGCCGCACAGGTCGCACGGGATGATGGGGAAGGCCATCAACCCCGCGAACTTCGCGATGTCCTTCTCCGGCGCGTAGCACAGCGGGCGGATGACCACGTTGCGCCCGTCGTCGCTGCGCAAGAGGGGCGGCATCGCCTTGATGGAGCCGGCGAAGAAGAGGTTGAGCAGCAGCGTGTGGATGAGGTCGTCGCGGTGGTGGCCCAGGGCAATCTTGGTGCACCCCAGCTCCACCGCCGCCGTGTAGAGGATGCCGCGCCGCATGCGCGAGCACACCGAGCACTGCGTCTTCCCCGGAGGCGTCTTCTCCAGGACGATGCTGTAGGTGTCCTCCTTCAAGAGCTTGTACGGGTAGCCCTCACGCTGAAAGTACGCCTCCAGCTTGTCCGCCGGGAAGCCGGGGTGACCCTGGTCCAGGTTCACCGCCAGCAACTCGAACTTCACGGGTGCGCGACGCTGGAGCTCCCGCAGGAGGTGCAGCATCGTGTAGGAGTCCTTGCCTCCGGACACGCCCACCATGATGCGGTCCCCGTCCTCAATGAGGCGGTGGTCCGCGATGGCTCGGCCCATGTGGCCAAGCAGACTCTTTTCCAGGCGCTGGACGTCGTTCATCGGCGCGGCCATCCTAGCGGCGGCCCGGGAAAAAACACCTCAATCCCAAGGCCCGGTCCGCTAGCCTGCCTCCCGCAATGCCGACCTACCCGCAAGGTGCCGTTGACGTAGTAGATGCCTCAGGAGAAGAGCGCGCGACCCGCACGCTGGAAGCCGCGCGCGAAATCGCCGTGGACCTGGAGGCGGACTCGATGCACGCCTTCCGCGCCCGGCTGTGCTTCCTCCAGCTCGCCACCGACGACCAGGTCTTCCTGCTGGACACGCTCCAGCCGGGCGTGGTGCCGGGCATGCTCGCCCCGCTGATGGCCGACCCGGCGCGCACCAAGTTCTTCCACGCCGCCCAGGGCGACCTCCAGTTCCTCGCCGAGGTGGGCGTCCGAGTGCAGGGCCTCTTCGACACCCACCGGGCGGCCACCCTGCTGGGGTGGCCCAAGGTGGGCCTGGCCGACCTCGCCCGGGAACGGCTGGGCGTGGAGCTGCCGAAGGAGCACCAACAGTCGGACTTCTCCATCCGCCCCCTGCCCCCGGCCATGCGGGAGTACATCGCCAATGACGTGCGCTACCTGTGCGAGCTGGGCCGCCAGGTCCGCGACGCCTGCCGCGAGGCCGACATCCTGGAGGAGGTCCTCCTGGACTGCGCCCGCCTGTGCGACGAGGCCGCGGCGCGCCCCGACGTGGGCGCGGACTTCAAGCCCAAGCTGCCCCGCGCCGGGCTGAATCCCACGCAGATGACGCTGGCCCACGCCATTGCCCACGCCCTGCACCGCAAGCGGCTGGAGTGGGCGGAGAAGGACAACGTCCCCATGGGGCGGATGCTCTCCAACATGGCGCTGGGTGACATCGCGGTGAAGCTGCCCACCAACCCCAAGGAGCTGGCGCGCATGGCCGGCGTGCGGGGCTCCTTCATCCGCTCGCACGGGGAGGAGCTCCTGGCCGTGGTGCGCGAACTGCTGGAGAAGTCGCGCCGGGGCGAACTGGCGCCGGAGCGCGAACCCAAGGGCCCCAAGGACGCCAACAAGCGCAAGCGCGAGGAGGCCCTCAAGACCTTCCGCGTGGAGAAGGCCACCGAGCGCAAGGTGACGCCCAGCGTGGTGTTGACCAATCCGCTGATGGACGCGCTGGCCTCGCAGCCCCCGAAGGATGTGGAGGCGCTGACGCAGGTGCCCTACTTCGGTGAGAAGCGGGTGCGGCTGTACGGACCCGCGCTCGTGGAGCTGCTGGCCGCCTACCCCGTCCTCAACGCCTGAAGGGAAGGTGGGGCCGCGACCTGCTCGCGGCCCTGGCGCCAGTCATGGAGAATGTCCGCCCGCGCGCCCCTTCCCGCCGCGGATGGAGATGCTCCCGGTGCGGTGCCGACACTTCATCTATCCGCTGCTCGTCCTCTGCTTCGGCGCATGTGTGGGCTCGCGGCCCCAGCCCGTCCCCGCTCGGTCCGCCCCCGCGCGCCCCGTCACGCAGGCCGTGACGCTCGAGGAGGAGGCCCCCGTCCTCACCCCGCCGGGACTCCGGCTGTCTCCGGCCGTGCGGCCCGTGCGGCAGACGGTGACGCTGGAGCTGGACCCGCGGCGGGAGATGTTCAGCGGGACGACGGACATCGAAATCGAGCTGCCCCAGGCCACGCACGAGGTGTGGCTGCACGGGGAGGAGCTCTCCGTGAAGGACGCGGCCTTCATCGTGGCGGGCGCGCGGGTCAAGACGTCCACGCTGCCCATCGGCGACATGCTCGTCTTCCTCCCACGTGAGGCGGTGGGCCCCGGCACCGTCATCCTGCGCGTGGCGTACACGGGCCGGGCGCGTGCCCGGGAGAGTTCGGGCGTCTACCGCGAACAGGACGCGGGGCGCTGGTACACGATGACCCAGTTCCAGCCGCTGGCCGCGCGGCGCGCCTTCCCCTGCTTCGACGAGCCCGCCTTCAAGATTCCCTGGCGGCTCACCCTGCGCGTGCGCGAGGAGGACGGCGCCTTCGCCAATTCACCGGTGGAGGCCGAGACGCACGGCCCGGATGGATGGAAGACGGTGCGCTTCCAGACAACGCCCCCGCTGCCCTCGTACCTGGTCGCCTTCGCGGTGGGCCCCTTTCAGGCCGTGGACGCGGGCGTCGCGGGCCAACATCGCGTGCCGGTGCGGATGCTGGTGCCGCAGGGCCGCGCCGCGGAGACGGCCTGGGCCGCGCGGGCCACGCCCCCGCTGCTGGAGCACTTGGAGACGTGGTTCGGCACGCCCTACCCCTACGCGAAGCTGGACGTGCTGGCCCTGCCCGGCACGCAAGGGGGCGCCATGGAGCACCCCGGCCTCATCACCTTCAGCGCCCCGCTCATGCTGGGCCCCGTGGCGGGGGACTCCCTGTGGCGCCAGCGCTACTTCGCGCTGACGCAGGCGCATGAGCTTGCGCATCAGTGGTTCGGCAACCTCGTGACGCCCGCGTGGTGGGACGACCTCTGGCTCAACGAGTCCTTCGCGGACTGGCTCGCCTACAAAGTCGTGACGCAGTGGAAGCCCGAATGGCGCGGTGACGTGCGCCGCGTGGAGGCGCGGGGTGATGCCCTGGTGGAAGACCGGCTCGTCAGCGCGCGCAGTGTCCGGCAGCCCATCCAAGCGCCGGGAGACGTCCACTCCGCCTTCGACGGCATCACCTACAACAAGGGCGCCGCGGTGCTGGCCATGTTCGAGTCCTGGGTGGGCCCCGACGCCTTCCAGCAAGGCGTGCGGCACTACCTGGACACCCACGCGAGGGGCACCGCCACCACCGCCGACTTCTTCGAAGCCCTCACCCAAGCCACCGGCAAGGACGTGGCGCCCGCCTTCTCCTCCTTCCTGGACCAGCCGGGCACGCCGCGCGTCGCCATGACGCTGGAGTGCCCCAAGGAGGGACCGCCCCGGCTGGCCCTGGAGCAGCGGCGCTATCTCCCTCTGGGCTCGCCGGGCGGACGCGGCGAGGAGCAGGCGTGGCAGGTGCCGGTGTGCGTGCGCTACGCCGCCGGGGGCACGGAGGGCCGCGCCTGCACGGTGCTCTCGGAGCCCACGGGCACGCTGGCCCTGGATGGCGCGAAGGCCTGCCCGGACTGGGTCCACCCCAACGCGGAAGGCCGCGGCTACTACCACGCGCTGCTGCGCGGTAACGCGCTGGAGCGGCTGACGCGGCAGGGGGGCCGGGGGCTCAGCATCGCCGAGCGCCGCGTCCTGCTGGATGACGCCGAGGCCCTGGTGGCCAGTGGCGAGCTGGACGTGGCCCAGGCCCTGACCCTGGCCACGCGCCTGCTGCGAGCGGACGACCCGGACCTCGTCATGGGCGCGGCGGCCCTGGTCGCCAGCGTGCGGGATGACTTCGTCCCACGAGCCGCGTGGCCGAGCCGCGCGCGCTTCGTCCGTGGCCTCTTTGGCGGTCAGGCTCGCCAGTTGGGCTTCGTGCCGCGTCCGGGCGAAAGCGACGACGTGCGCATGCTGCGGCCCCGGCTGGTGTGGATGGTGGCCCAGTCCGGCGAGGACACCCTCCTGCGAACGGAGGCCCGGAAGCTCGCGCTGCGCTGGCTGGACGACCGGCGCTCCCTGTCCATGGACGCGGCGCAAGGCGTGCTGGGCGCCGCCGCGGCCTCGGGGGATGCCGTCCTCCACCAGCGCATGCTCGAAGCCCTGCGCACCACCACGGAGAGCCGCGAGCGCGACCTGCTCTTCACCGCGCTGGGAGGCTTTCAGGACGCCGCGCTCGCCAGCGCCAGCCGGGCCCTGCTGCTGGCGCCGGACGTGGACACGCGCGAGGCCCTGCCCATCCTCTTCCGGCAGTTGGAGGAGCAGCCCACCCGCGCGGGTGCGTTCGACTTCCTGCGCGAGCACTTCGAGACGCTCCGGGAGCGGCTGCCGCGGGACATCGCTCCCTGGCTGCTGGGCACCGGCGGCTTCTTCTGCGACGCCGAACACCGTGCGCGGTTCGCGGCCTTCTTCGCGCCCTACGCGCCCACCTTCGAAGGGGGTGAGCGCGCCCTGGCGCAGGCGCTGGAGCGCGTGGACCTGTGCATCGCCCAGCGCGAAGCCCTGCGCCCCGGACTGGAACGCTTCCTGCGCCGCTACTGACGTCAGCGCTTGCGCGCGAGCATCATCCCGTCACGCACCGTGAGCAGCACGTGCTCCACGCGAGGGTCCGCCGCCACCTTCGCGTTGAAGTCGACAATCGCATGGTCGCTGGGGCCCTCCGGCTGGAGCACCCGGCCCGACCACAGCACGTTGTCCGCGATGATGAGCCCGCCCGGCCGCAGCAGCGGCAACACCGCGTCCCAGTAGGCGGCGTAGTTCGGCTTGTCCGCGTCGATGAACGCCAGGTCGAATGGCCCCTGGAGCGTCTTCAGGGTGTCCAGCGCCGGCCCCATGCGCAGGTCGATTTTCCGTCCATGCGGACTGCGCAGGAAGAAGGCGCGCGCCACATCGGTGGCTCCGGGGTTGATGTCGCAGGTGATGAGCGCCCCATCATCCGGGAGCGCCTCCGCCATCATCAGCGCCGAGTATCCGGTGAAGGTGCCGATTTCCAACACGCGCCGCGCGCCGGTCAGCGCGACCAGCATGCGCAGGAAGGTGCCCTCCACGGACCCGACCTGCATGTTGGGGGAGGACATTCGCGCATACGTGACATCACGGAGTTCATCGAAGAGTGGCGCGGGTGCCGTGGTGTGGGCGTCCGCGTACGCCTCGATTTCGGGAGGAACGAGGGTGAGCTTGGGCATGTCCCATCGATTAGCACGTACCGCGGGGCCCCCCACTTCAGGTTGCCGTCAGACGCCTCGTGCATAACTTTGTCGTCGCTCTGGATGGAGGAGGTCTCGATGCTGGCAGCCAGAATCGGTGGTGCGCACGCGGATGTGTCCCGGTGCATCGCCGCGAGCCTCCAGTGTCAGGTTTCCTGCGAAGAGGGCATGGCCCGCCGGGTCGCCCGAGGGGAGCCGCTGTCCGGCGAAGTGGTACGCCTGCTTCGACAGTGTGCTGAACTGTGCGAACTGAATGCACGCGCGCTCCAGAAGGAGAGCCGGCTCGCCCGGCGCACCGCGAGCCTGTGCTTCGACCTGGCCAACCTGGTGGCCCGGACCGCGTGGCTGGACGCGGAGGACCGCGATTCGTACACGCTCGCGCGGGACGCGCTGCAATTGGCCCGCGCGTGCAGGCCCCTGCTGTTCGCCTGAGTCAGAAGCGCAGGTGCGGACTGAGCACCAGCGTGGGGCCCGCGCCTGTACAGATGTTGTCCGCAGGCGCCTTGTTGATGTCGCAGCGCTGGTAATAGCCACCCAGGGTGACGCCCAGCGGCCCATGGATGCGGACGTCCATCCCAGCCCCCGCGGCCAGTGCGAGATGCGAACCGGTGTACAGGCGCGGAACAAAGGCATCTGTATCGATATTGGTGGAGGTGCTTCGCCCCACGCGGAGCGCCACCCAGGGTGACACACGCCGGTCCCGCAGGAAGCGGTAGCGCGCCTCCGCGGCAATGCCCCGGAAGGCGCCCCAAGGATACTGTCGGATTTCGGTGTTCCCAGGAGACCCGTCGTCCAGATCCGCGGCAGGGTACGTGTTGAAGGTCCGGCCCCACTGCAACGCGAGGCCGACTTCCAAACCGAGGGGAGTCACCAGGAGCAGGTGGGCGCTCAGGAGCCCACCTCGATTGGCGCTGTTTCTACCTGCAAAGAGTCCTCCGCCGCCGGAGAGCAAGACGCCCCACCTCGGCGACGACGGAGCCTCTGACCTCGCGATGCCAGGCAGCAACAGGCTGAACAGCAGAACAGACATCATCAGGCGCGCAGACATCAATACCATCCTCACGGGCGCACGCGCCGACCCGAGTGCTGTCGCGAGTATATTGGCCGGCGCAGCCAATAGGCAAACATTCGTGGGGTAGACCCATGGACGTCCACCCTCTGGCTGCTCGACTTCTGAATACTGTCGCCCGCGCGCAGTCGCGGGGGCGCTCACGCCGCCTGTTGGACGGGAATCTCAGACAGCATCTCGTTGAGCGCGTCGACCTGTTGCTGCTCGTGGCCCGGCTGAGCCTGGACGATGTCGATGGCGCGCTGGAGTACGCGCCGTGCCGCTTCGGGAGCGTCATGTTGGACGTGGAGGCGGGCCAGCTCCACGAGCTGCGGCACCAGGTATGGGTCCTGCGCTCCCGCCGCCTGCTCCAACCGCACCAGAGACTCCTGGAGCAGTGAATACGCATCCGTGTGGTTGCGCTCCTTCAAATCGAACGCGGAGCTCTGCAGGACGATGGCGCTCGCGAGCCGGTCCTGCTCCTCGTCCGTCGCGGCCAGGGGCGCCGGAGCCTCGTACCCTCGCGCTGTGAGTGTGCTGTCGAGCTCCTCCAGGACTTTGCCTCCCAGTTCGGCGGCGAGCGCCGCGGGGTCCGCGAACAGGCTCAGCGCCGGCTCACGCTCCTCGGGGCGCTGCCCCGGAATGCCCGCGACCCGTGCGACGCGCTCCGTCGGAGGTGGATGCGAGTCATAGGCATCCACGGGCCGGGAAAACAGCTCCTCCCGGATGAGCGACTGGAGTACCGGGGGCGTGTTCAGCGCGACCGTGTCCACGGTGCGGAACAGGTCCCGCGTGGGCCGGCCGGCCTCGCGAAGCCGGAGCGCGACGACGAGGCCCCGGTCATAGGCGTCGCTGTTCTCCACCACCTTCGACAGCGCCGCGCCGAAGGCGTCGCCGCCGTACGCGAGCGCGGAGACACGGTCCGCCAGCAACTCCCGGCGGCGCCCATGGCCGGCGGTGATGCGCAGGTAGACAAAGAAGTAGGCGCGCAGGAACCAGCCCACCGGATTGAGGTTGCCTCCTCCCATGGAAAAGATGCTCTGGATGACCTGGATGACCTGCGTCTGGATGCGCGAGATGATGGGCGTCAGGCGCGTCTCGCCGTGCGAGAAGTGCCCGTACTCGTGCGCGAGGATGGACTTCAGCTCCGTCACCGTGAGGCCGCGCATCGCACCCAGCCCCAGATGCAGGATGCGCTCGCCACGTCCCATCAGCACCCGGAACCGGCCGCCCGCCTCCCGCACGCCAATCCCCGTGCCCGCGTCGACCAGGACGCGGTCCACCTTGCGGGACTTCGCGACGTCCGCCACCTCCTCCAGGGCCCTGAACAAGGCGGGAGCCTCCGAGACGGCGAGCTCCCGACCCTCTTCGCCCTGCTCGGGGCTGGTGAACACGCCGCGGAGGATGGCGAACAAGCCGCCCAGGCCAATCACCCCGATGACGATGAGCAGCTTCACGGGGACGACGGGCATCATGAACACCAGCAGCAACACGCCGCCAGCGATGGCTACCGTCAGCACCAACATCATCGGCACGGACACGTAGAACAGGAGTGAAGCAAACCACAGGACGGCGGCATAGAGCCGGTCCACCCGGCGCTCCTGGTGCGTCTGCTCCGCGCGCAGCAAGTGGAGATTGTCCGACTGGAGCTGGCCCAATTGCAGCTTCGAGAGCGCGAGCCCCGCGCCCCACGAGAACAGCAGTGCGCCCCCCAGGAACAGCGCCATCCCCAGCGGGATCTGCCAGATGCGGCGCATCCAACGCTGCCGCGACATCTCTTCCTCGATGGCGGACATGAACGGGCTGGGCTCCGCTCCCAGCGCCTTCGCACGCTCGACCGCCTCCAGCGCCTCTTCCAGCGCTCCCGTTTCGGCCAACGCCGCACTCAGCGCCATGTGCGACATGGACGCGTCCGGCGCGAGCTCCACCAACCGTCGCGCGTGTCTCAGCGCGACGGAAGCCTGCTGGCGCTTCATGTAGAGCAGCCACAACTGGTGGTGCGCCATGACATCATCGGGCCAGATTTCGAGGGCGGCGTTCAGGAGCGCCTGCGCCTCGACAGGCCGCTCCTTCCGAAGCTTGATGGCCCCCAAGGCGCTCAGGACATCGCCCCGGCGCGGTCCGTCGATTCCCTGTTCCAGGGAGAGCTTCAAGGACCTCTCGGCATCGTCGAACTGCCCGAGGTTGAAGTAGTACTTTCCCGCGAGCCGGGAGACGCGAGGATTGTCCGCCGCCTCTTTCAGGAGCCGCTCGATGGCTGGCCCTGCATCGGCGGGAGACGCGCTCTGCGCGACCTCGAACGCCGAGTCATAGACAGTCTGGAGTTCCTCACTAAATGGGAAGAGCTCGGGCGGCTTCTGCTCCGTGCCGGGAGCCTGGAAGGCGAAGAACAGGGCCAGTACGAGCGCGTGCATGCAACCCCCGATGATGTTTCGCGTTCTAGCATGACGGACAACAGCGCCACCGATGCCCCCGGACTCGATGCACGGCAAGCGTCATGCACATGGGGCGCGAGAGGACTGATTCTCCTCCCGCACCCCGGTATCACGTTCCAGCGGTCAAGATGACGCCGGGACTACAGGTCCAGCAGACGCGCCTGGAACCCATTGCTCCCCGTCGAGGTGAGCAGCACCAGCTGGCCGTTGTGCACGAAGACCCGCTGGGCCGCGCCCGGGTAGTACGCCGCCGAGAGGATGTCGAACCGGTGGTTGAGCACCCGAAGCTGCGTCCTGTCTCCCACCGTGTCGATGAGGTAGAGCCGCTCACCGTGGAAGGCGATGTCCACGAACGACAGTCCGATGCTGGTGCGATACGTCAGGTCCGTCGTGTTGAAGAGCAGTCCGCTCCCCGTCACGACGGCGGAGCCATCCGGCCACAGCCGCAGCGGCGCCTGCAGGTTATAGGCACCGTGATAGGGCGAGTCGATTTCAGCGCCCAGCGTGCCCGCCTCCATGTTCACCTGCACCCGGTTCAGGTCCTGTGGCGAGACGCCGCTGTCGGCGAAGTAGATGGTGTTGTTCGCCTCTGAGAACAGCAGGCTCACCGCGCTGTTCCTCCAGTCCGCCGCCGCGACCCGAGCGCCCGTGGCCCGCTGATAGAGCGCATGCGTACCCCAGGCCCCGGAGCCATCAATGGAAAACAGGTATCGGTCCGCCACCACCATGCGCGACACCGACGCAGGCGCCGCGGCGAAGAAGCGGGCCGTGCCCCCCTCCATCGAAGTGAAGGCGTCGATACGCCCTCCCGTGTAGGCCAGGTATGCGGTCTGACCGTCCGAAGCGACCGCCATCGATGTCGCATCACCCGTCCCGACGTAGGCGGACAGGAAGCTCCGGGTCGTCAGGTCGAGTCGACGGATGCGATCCGCGTTGCCGTCCAGGAAGTGGATGACGCCATCGCGGGTCAGCGTCGCGTCCTGGTAGGCGAAGGCGAACTCGGCCCCGCCCAGCACGACGCCCGCATCCGGGTCCACTCCGCCATCACTGCCACCATCCGGCGTGGGCTCCCCCGTCTCCAGGCGACCCGAGATGTCGATACCACCCGTGGTGGCGCCCGGGCAGTTGACCGGGTTGCGCTGCAGCACAAGGCCCGCCGAAACCACCTCGCCAGCCACGACGTCGACCACAGCGCTGCCTGCGTACACCTCCAGCATGGACGCGTTATACGCAATCACACGCACTGCCCGACCGGTTCCCGCAGGCACCTCGGACACCTGCCCCCGGATGGCCGTTCCGTCCACTTGAAGCGGAACAGGGCCGATGACAGGCATGCCCAGGCCCGAAACAACGGCATCGGCGGACACGACGCCGCAGACATCCCCCGCCAGGGAGATTTCCATGCGGACGGACTCGGTTTCACCTGCGTTCTCGGACGGTCCCTCGCTGTTGCACGCAGCCACCAGCGCGCCGACCGCCCACATCAGCCCAACTCGACTCAGAATTCTCATGAATGTTCCCCCTCCGCGCGAGTCCAATACGACAAGTGCGGTTCCCGTGCAATGCGTTGCAAACGTAGACTCGGAACTCCCGAGCCCACGGTCACGCAATGACGGCAGACCCTGCAAAGTCTGACACGCTCACTGAATTCGCGGCGACCGCCGATGCGCCAGGATGTAATAAGGAGTACCACGCATCAGCGATGGGTCACGACGACCTCACGCACTTCTTGATGCAAGGGCTCGCGGACATTGCCCATGCAACTCCATGAATGCGATTCGGCGACACGGCCCGTGGCCCACGCCTGTCACTACTCCCACTGCTTCGCGATGTCCGCCTGAGTCGGCTGCGCAGGTGGCGGAACGTAATAGCGCGCCGGGTGGTAATCCCTGTCGGACCAGGTCACCCTCTTCCCGAACTCGCCCACCGCGCCGCGAACCTGGCCTACCGGATACTGTCGCTCACTCCCGTCCGTGAAGGCCTCGGCGACACGCCCATCCTTGAAGACGGCCCGGAAGATGAGCGTCTCCTCGTGGCACCGAAGGCCCGTGTAGATGGCCTCGTAACGGACACCGTCGGCACGGAGCAGGTGATACTCCAGCTTGTTGTACTTCTGGCCCGGCTCGAAGCGCCCCTTGCGGCACCGGGCCACCACCTCGGAGACTTCCTTCAAGAACGCCCGCGAATTGGCCGCCGCTTCCGGAATCAGCCCAGGGGAATGCGTGGGATTCATCCTCTCGATGGCCGCGTCGATGCTCTCATTGAGCAGCTTCGCCAGCGTCGGACTCGAGAGGTTCCCTGGCTCCGCGGGTGGCGACAGGTACGGGGACAAGAAGAAGTAGGCGCCCACGCCGATGGCCCCCGCGCCCCAGCCCAGCAGCATGGTTTTTCCAGGTTTGATTTGCGTCCCCCTTTGCCGTGTTGCTCCTCAGCTATCACAGAACGGACAGCCCAGGCACGAGGCGGCATGAATGCCACCTCCTGACTGACGCACGCGCGCTCAGCCTCTCAAAGCGAGACACCGTAGAGCGCGCCGTACTTCTCCTTCAGGTACGCCAGGAAGTCCGTGTCGGTGAGCCCCTGCCCCGTCACCTGCTTCACGCGCTCCTCCGCGGAGTGGCGGAAGCCATGCTGGTGCACATGCGTGCGCAGCCAGTCACGCAGGGGCAGCAGCTCCCCCCGGCCCAGGTGCTCCTCCAACTCCGGCAGGTCGCGCTTCGCGGCGCGGTAGAGCGACGCCGCGTACAGGTTGCCCAACGAATACGTGGGGAAGTAGCCCAGCTCACCCCAGGCCCAGTGGATGTCCTGGAGCACGCCCTGCGTGTCGTCCGGCGGCGTGACGCCCAGGTACTTCTCCATGCGTGCGTTCCACGCGTCGGGCAGGTCCTCCACCGGCAGCTCGTCGCGCACCAGGAGCAGCTCCAGCTCATAGCGCAGCGCGATGTGCAGGTTGTACGTCACCTCGTCCGACTCGATGCGGATGAGCGACGGCCCCACCGCATTCACCGCGGCGTGGAAGGTCTCCACGTCGGTGCCGGACAGCGCCTCCGGGAAGGCGGCGCGCAGCACGGGGAAGTAATGCCGCCAGAACGGCAGGCCGCGGCCCACCATGTTCTCCCACAGGCGTGACTGCGACTCGTGCAGCCCCATGGAAGGCGCGGCGGCCAGAGGGGTGCGGTAGAGCTCGGGAGCGAAGCCCTGCTCATACAGGCCGTGGCCGGCTTCGTGGATGGTGCTGAAGATGGACGGGAACGGCGTGGCCGTGTCCACGTGCGTGGTGAGCCGCACGTCCAACGGGTGCGTGCCTCCGGTGAAGGGGTGGATGCTCAGGTCCTGCCGGCCCGCCTCCAAGTCGAAACCGATGTCCTTCAACAGCCGCAGGGTGAAGGCCCATTGCGCGTCCTTGTCGTAGTGACGGCCCATCAGGAAGGGCGCCACCGGCCGGCTCACCGCGGTGAGCTTGCCCACCATGGGGATGAGGTGCTCGCGCAGCGCCGACAGCACCGGCGTCAGGCGCGCCACGCGCATGCCCGGCTCATGGCCTTCCAGCAGCGCGTCATAACGCTCCCCGTCGTGTCCATACGCGTCCGCCTGCTCCCGGCGCAGCGACAGCAGGCGCTGGAGCGCGGGCTGGAAGACGGTGAAGCGCCTTGCCTGCCGGGCTTCCCGCCAGGCCTGGATGGCGTCGCTGATGGCTCCTGCGAGCGCCCGCACCAGGGGCGCGGGGACGCGCACCTCCCGCTCCCGCTCGCGCGTCAGCACCATCACCATGGCCCGGGCGTCGTCGGACAGGTCCGCCTGCGAGGCGGCCTGGGCCAGGGCCTCCCCCAGCCGGGGGTCCACCAGGCGCTCGTGGTGCAGCCCCTGCAGGGTGGAGAGCTGATGGGAGCGCGCGGGACCGGCCTTGGAGGGCAGGTACGTCTCCATGTCCCACGTGGCCAGGCCGATGAGGCCCTGAAGGTCGCGAAGTTCCTGCATCCGGGTCAGCAGCCAGGTATCCATGCCCGGATTCATAGCCCGCTTCGCGCCGCACTATCGCGAAAGACGCACTCGGGAGTATGAGGGCTGCGCGATGGCCAACGTCATTCAGTTCTTCATGTCCCCCGACGACGAACTCGCCTTCTTCCGCTTCCTGGAGCGCTTCGTCCTGGAGGTGTACCCCCGGCGCGTCCCACAGGATTGGGAGACCTTCCGCGCGAACACGGAGAACCTGGAGCGGCTGCCCCCAGAGGACCTCTACATGGTGGCCTCCGAGCTGGGCGCGGCCATCGTCGACAAGGTGAAGCGGGGCCCGGACAAGGGCTACTGGCGCATCGACGAGGTGCGCTCGCCCGTCATCTTCATGGAGCGCTGCCGCACCAACGAAGAGGGCGAGCTGCTCAGCGGCAAGATGTGGGCGGAGCTGGACATCACCGCGCAGACGGGCCGGAAGAACGCGGCGCCCGACAAGTTCCGGAGCCTGTTCCTCGAGGTCGAGGAGTACATCAAGAAGACGTACCGCAAGGGCGATCCCAAGGGCTTCTTCGTGGGCCCCAAGACGGCGCGGCTCTGCAAGGAAGGGCTCGTGCTGCGTGACTCCGCCTTCCGCGGCGGCACGGTGTTGCCCTACAAGTAGCCGCGGCGCCTCAGGGCAAGGCCACGGGCAGGGTGAAGGAGAAGGTGCTCCCCTGCCCTTCGTGGCTCTCCACGTTGAGCGTCCCGCCGTGCGCGGCCACCAGACTCCAGGCGATGCTCAGCCCCAGCCCCGTGCCGCGTCCCGGTGAATGGCTGGCCCGCCAGAAGCGCTCGAAGAGGTGCGGTGCGTCCTCGGCGGGGATGCCGGGCCCGGAGTCCTTCACGAAGACGCACACCTTCGCCCCCTCCACCCGGTGGGCCCGCACCTCAATGGCGCCGCCAGGGGGCGTGAACTTGATGGCGTTGCTCACCAGGTTGGCCAGCACCTGGAGGATGCGCTCGCGGTCAGCGAGCACCAGCGGCAGCTCTGGCGCCAGCGCCACCGTCAGGACCTGCCTCTTCTCCAGCGCAAGCGGCCGGAGCACCTCCAGCGCCTGCGCCAGCAAGGCGTCCACTGGGAGGGGCAGGAGCGTCAGGGGAATGGGCATGCCGCGCAGGCGCGCCCGGTCCAGCAGGTTGCCGATGAGGCTGCTCATCTGCTGCTCGGCGAGGACGATGTTCTCCAGGTAGCGGCGCCGGCGGTGCTCCTTCTCCGGCGCCGTACCCGCATTCAGAATCATCTCCGCGTTCATCCGCACCGCGAGCAGCGGCGTCTTGATGTCATGGGAGACGACGGTGAGCAGCTCGTCGCGCCAGCGCACGGCCTCCTGGGCCTGAAAGAACAGCGCCTCCGCGCGCTCACGCAGCCGAACTTCGCGGCGCAGGGCATGCTCCTTCGGCAGGGCCACGGCCAGGAGGTTCGCCACCGCGTCCAGCAGCGCCAGCCCGTCCTCCCCCAGCCCCACCGACTCCACGTGGAGCACGCCCAGGACGCCTTCCTTCGCCACCAGCGGCAAAGTAACCATCCCGGGAACCCGGGCCGGTTCCGCCTTGAACACGCCCTCGATGGCGTCACGCCCTTGCAGACTCACACGCTCCAGGCCCACGAGGTACGCGTACGCGGAGGCGGCATGCGCCACGGCCTGGGACGGAGGGGACTCCATGCGCACGGGCGAATGCCACGCCATCAGACAGGGCCGCTCCGGAACGGGCACTCCGGACGCATCCACCCCCTCCAGCAGGAGCGCGACGCGGACCGGCAGCCATCGGGAAAGGCGGTCCACCAGCGCGGGAAAGCTGGCCGCGACACCGTCGGAAGCGCAGAGCAGCTGGCCTACCTCTTGGAGCTGCGCCAGATGGCGGTGGGACTGCCCCCGCTTTCGCCAGGCGCGACGGGGCCGCCGGCGGGAGGCTGGGACATCCGGGTGGGCGGAGTCATCCCCCGCTGGGCTCCGCGGTGCCTTCATCGGGGGGGCCTCGTCCCTTCCACGGCGAGCAGTTCCTCACGGAGCGCGGCGGAGAGGACCTCGCCCGTCAGCGCCCCGAGGACACGCAGCCACTCCTCGACCAGGACCACCAGCGACTCCTCCAGGCGTTCCGGGTCGAATTCAGCGACGACCGGATGCAGCCCCTCGAAGCGAAGACCTTCCGATGTGACGGCGAGCGCCGACAAGTGAGGATGGGCCTGGACGACCCGCTGGAGCACCCGCTCCAGGATGACCACCAGGGTGACCTCCCCCAGGGCCGAACGGCCACGGCGCCACAGCGCCTGGAAGCCACGCTCGAACAGGTCCAGGAGCGCGGGAGGAGACGGGCGCGGCAGCTGGCGTTGACGCCAGGCACGCACGACCTCGTGAGGTGGGGGGTGCCGCTCTGACATGCAGTGGGCCGGCTGCGGTGCGACGCGGAAAGCCCCCTTCGCTTAATGAAGCCCCTGGCGAAAGTCCACTCGCCCAGGGGCTGGTACAACCCGGCCAACGGGCCTCAGCCGCCCGAAGCCACGGGGGTGGCCTGCCGCAACTGCGGGGCCTCCGAGACGAACTTCAGCTCCGGGTGCTTGTCCTCGGCGTGCTGGAGCGCCCAGTCATCCCGGAAGAGCACCAGGGGCAATCCGTCCCGGTCCTGCACCGTCTGTCGGTTGCCTTCCCAGTCGAACGCCTTCGGGTCGAAGTTGGCGCCCACCACCCAGCGCGCATGGCTGAAGGGCAGCCGATCGAGCGCGATCTTCGCGCCGTACTCGTGCTCCAGACGGTACTGGAGGACCTCGAACTGGAGCGCGCCCACCACGCCGACGATGGGGTCCTTCATGCCCATCTGCAGCTGCTGGAAGATTTGCACCGTGCCCTCCTCGGAGAGCTGCTCCAGGCCCTTCTCCATCTGCTTGCGGCGGAGCGGATCCCGGCTGCGGACGACGGCGAAGAACTCCGGGCTGAAGCGCGGCACGCCCTCGAACTCCACGCCAGTGCCCTCCGCCAGCGTGTCGCCGATGCGGTACAGCCCCGGGTCGAACAGACCGATGACGTCCCCAGGCCACGCGTCCTCGATGGAGGTGCGCTCGGCGGCCATGAACTGGCTCGGCTTGGCCAGACGGACGTCCTTGCCCAGGCGCGAGTGGAAGGCGCTCATGCCCTTCACGTACCGGCCGCTCACCACGCGCATGAAGGCGATGCGGTCGCGGTGCGCGGGGTCCATGTTCGCCTGAATCTTGAAGACGAAGCCGGCGAACTTCGGGTGGGTGGGCTCGCGCGGCCCCTGCGTCGTCAGGCGCGACGTGGGCGCGGGGGCCAGGTCCAGGAAGGCATCCAGGAACGGGCGCACGCCGAAGTTGGTCATCGCGCTGCCGAAGAACATGGGCGTGAGCTGCCCCGCATCGCTCTTCTCGCGGGTGAACTCGTCGCCGCCGATGTCCAGCAGCTCGATTTCCTCGTGCAGCTTCGCCAGCTCCGTCTCGGTGAGGACCGTCTTGATTTCATCCGAGTCGATGGCGACCGAGCGCTCGCTCACCTCGGACTCGCCGTGGGAACCCTCAGTGGAGAAGACGTGGACGACGCGGGCCTGCCGGTCATAGACGCCGCGGAAGTCCGGGCCCATGCCGATGGGCCAGTTCATCGGATAGGAGCGGATACCGAGCACCTGCTCCAGCTCGTTCATCAACTCCAACGGCTCGCGGCCGTAGCGGTCCAGCTTGTTGACGAAGGTGAAGATGGGGATGCCCCGCATGCGGCAGACCTTGAAGAGCTTCTTGGTCTGCGGCTCCACGCCTTTGGCGGCGTCGATGAGCATCACCGCCGCGTCCGCCGCGGCCAGGGTGCGGTAGGTGTCCTCGGAGAAGTCCTGGTGGCCCGGCGTGTCCAGGAGGTTCACCGAGTGGTCGCGGTAGCTGAACTGGAGGACGGACGAGGTGACGGAGATGCCGCGCTCCTTCTCCAGCTCCATCCAGTCGGACGTGGCATGCCGCCGCGCCCGCTTGGCCTTCACGCTTCCAGCCAGATGGATGGCGCCGCCGTAGAGCAGCAGCTTCTCGGTGAGGGTCGTCTTGCCCGCGTCGGGGTGGGAGATGATCGCGAAGGTGCGCCGCCGGGCGACCTCCCTATGGAGCTCGTTCGTCATGACCCGGGGCCAACTATCACGGGCGGTGTTTCCTTGCAGCTTGCAAGCGGCGCTTGCCGAACGGCCAGGGCCCCATGCGAGGCTGCCGACCCACACCTACCCTCGGAGCCCCCATGAAGCGCACCCAGCATTCCACTGGAACCCCGTGGGAGCCCCAGGTGGGCTACTCGCGCGCCGTGCGTGTGGGCCCCTTCGTCTCCGTGTCCGGGACGACGGCCACCGATGCCCAGGGACACATCGTGGGCGTGGGGGACGCCTACCTGCAGGCCCGGCAGACGCTCCAGAACATCCAATCCGCCTTGGAGGCCCTGGGCGCCCGGCTGGAGGACGTGGTGCGCACGCGCCTGTACGTCGTGGACATCCAGCAGTGGGAAGCGGTCGGCCGGGCGCATGGAGAGTTCTTCGCCCACATCCGCCCCGCCACGTCGATGGTGGAGGTCAGCCGCCTCATCTCCCCCGAAATCCTGGTGGAGATTGAAGCGGACGCCGTCGTCGCGGACGGCGCATGAAGGCGCGCTCCACAGTCCCTCAACACTTCTCCCGCAAGGTGGGTCCCTCAACGCCGCCGAGGGGGTCCTCACGTGTCGAGCATCAGCAAGTCGTTCAAGAAAGCGGTGAAGAAGGTCAAGAAGACGGCAAAGAAGGCGGGTAACACGGTGGTGGATACCGCCAACAAGGCGGCCGATACCGTCACAGGGACTGCCGGCACGGTCTCCAACCAGGTGAGCCGTGAGGCCGAGCAGCTCGCCCGGGAGGTGGACACCCTCACCCGCGACACCGCGAAGCTGGCGGAGCAGGCGTATGCGGAGTCCCTGGCTGCTGGGGAAGCCGCGTGGAACGAGATGGTGGAGCTGTCCACCCGCTTCCTCACGGACGCGCTGAGCGACGTCGCCGAGGCGCTGGCCGAGGACGTCTACCGCAAGCACCTGGCCCTCCTCGAGAGCATGGCCGAGACGGGCTCCGCGCTGCTGACGAATCCCACCCGCCGCAAGGAGGTGGACTTCCTCGTGGGCCAGTCTTCCCAGAAGAAGAAGGACGAGGACACGAACAAGACAGTCAGCTCGCTGTCTCAGGACGAGTCGGTCCAGCGCACTGGTAACGAGGCGCGCAGCAAGGGGCTCGGGACCCTCTCCATCGGCAGCGGCGGCAGCGCGACCTTCGGCCTGGGCCCCGAGGGAAACGTCGGCATCGCCTTCGACCACCCGGGGCAGACGCAAGTCCGGGGCTTCTTCGGCATCGGGGGCGTCGCAGGCGCCACCAAGGGTATCTCGATGAACTTCCAGCTTGGCGCGTGGGCAGACATGCCCTCCAAGCTCGCCGGCCCCGTGCTCACGGTCAGCCTCGGCGCCGGCGTCGGCAAGTTTTGCGGTAGCGCCCAGGTCGTCTTCAAGATGCCCATCACCGAGAAGGAATGGACGGCCTTCGCCACGAGTGGCAGGCTCGACCTCGCGGGCCTCGTCATGTGCCTCGGCGCGGAAGTCAGCACCTTCGCCAAAGACGGCGTGAGCGCCACGGTCGGCGGCGGCTACACCTGGGTGTACTGAGCGACAGCGCTGACACGACGAAACCCACCTGGGGACCGTGTCCATGAACCCATCGGCGCGCATCCTGGTTGTGGAGGACGATGCCCCCATCGCCGCGGGCATCGTTCGTGGATTGAAGCTCGCGGGCTTCCAGGTGGTGCTCGCCACGGATGGCGTGCTCGCGCTCGAGATGGCCGAGCGCGAGCACCCCGACCTGGTGGTGCTGGACCTCAACCTGCCCGGACAGGACGGCTTCGAGCTGCTGGAAGCCTGGCGCTTCCGGCTCCGTGTCCCCGTCATCGTCCTCACCGCGAGACAGGAACTGGAGGCCCGGCTGCGCTCCTTCGGCCTGGGGGCGGTGGACTACCTCCCCAAGCCCTTCTGGATGGAGGAGCTGGTCGCCCGCATCCGCGCACGGCTGCTTCTCCAGGAGGAGCGCCCGCGACGCGTGCTGCACTGGGACGACGTGAGCCTGGACCTCGACGCCCGCGAGGCGAGCCGCGAAGGCACCGGCGCCCTGCCCTTCACGCGCCACGAGTTCGACGTGCTCGCCTATCTCGCGGAGCGCCCGGGACGGGCCCTGACACGCGCACAGATTGCCCAGCACGCGCTGCCGCCCAGCGAGGAGCGCGATGACCGGACCGTGGACTCTCACATCGCGCGCATCCGCAAGAAGCTGGGGCCCGCGGGCGCGCGCATCCAGACGTCCTGGGGGATTGGCTACCGGTTCGTCCCCGACGAGGAGCCCCGGTGAGGCTACGCAACCGCCTGGCCCAACGCATCCTCGTGGCCTCGGCGCTCCTGGGCCTGCTGGGCACGCTGGGCGCGTCCTTCCTCGCGATTGTCCTGGGCGTGGATGCCGCGCTGTCGCATGGCGTACGGATGTCCGCCGCCCTGGCGCTCGCGCCCCAGGCTTCGGAGTGCCGGACGACACCGGGGTGGCACTTCCGGAGCCCGGACGGCGTGGAGGTGGAGGCGTACGACCTTGCCCTGGTGGGGGCGGGCTCGCCCGGCGCACGGCCGGACCCCGAGCTGCTCGCGCGACTCGCCCGAGGCGAGCGTGAGCCCACCCTCTTCTACCTCCCGCTCTTCCGTCCGGACTCCACGTGGGCGGGGGCCTCACTGCTGAAGGTCGCGGAGTCCGGACCCTGCAGCCTCCTGGAGTTCCGCTGGCCGCTCATGGACGAGCGCGCCACGGTGGGCGGGTGGGTCCTCGTGGCCGCCGTCCTCTTCACGATGCTCGCGGCCACGCTGTCCACCTTCGTCGTCGTCCACCCCCTCCTCCAGCGCCTGCGTCGTCTGCACCGGGCGGCGGGGATGCTCGGGGCGAGCCGGTATCGCTCCGCAGCGGATGGCCAGGACGATGAGCTGGGCGAGCTGTCACGGGTGCTCGACGCCACCCATGCCCGTGTCCAGGAGGACGCCACCCGCATCGAGGCCCAGAAACACGCGCTGGAGCGACACCTGGCGGACGTCGCGCACGACCTGAAGACGCCCATTGCCTCGCTCCAATTGTCGCTGGAGCTGGCCTCGACGACGCCCACCGAGCCGACCGCGGCGCTCCTCCGCCAGGGCATCGAGGACACCGTCTATCTCACCTCCCTGGTGGACAACCTCCATCTCGCCTGCCAGCTCGGAGAGGGCATCGACCCGACGGCGGGCGACCCGCGCGTGGAGCTGGGGCTGACCGTGGAGCGCGTGGTGCGCAGGCTCCAGCAGCTCGCGCGGTTGCTGGGACTGACCGTGGAGTGCTCCCGGCCCGACGAGGCGCTCTGGGTGCGCTGCAATCCCACGATGCTGGAGCAGGCCCTGGGCAACCTGCTCCACAACGCCGTCACGCATGGCGAGGCGGGGGGCCACGTCGTGGCCGTCCTGGAGGATGCGGAACCCGGGCGCTTCCGGCTCACCGTGCTCGACGACGGGCCAGGCCTCTCTGCCGAGGAGCTCGAGCGTCTGGGCGAGCGCGGGTTTCGCACGCAGGCCACGCGGCGCCGGGCGACCCGGGGCAGCGGGCTTGGCCTGTCCATCGTCCGCGAGCTGTGCCACCGCGTCGGCTTCACACTCGCCTTCGCGCCCAACCCGCCGCGCGGCCTGAAGGTCGTCATTGAAGGACCTCGCGCCTCCACGAGCGAGCCAGGCTGAGCGCTTCTGTCATGAGCGTGGGCTGCAAGCCGGCCGCCTTGCCGGCCGCCCGCCGAGCCCGGTGCCACGGCGCGACCTCCGCGACAGGGGTGGCCACCGTCTTGGACGCGCCCCACCTTGAAGGCAGCCATGGGCGTTGCCTGGAAGGACAACATTGACGTCGCGGATGCGCTGGAGCGCGTCGCGGACCTGCTGGAGGAGCAGGACGCGATGCCCTTCCGGGTCGGCGCCTACCGGAAGGCCGCTGACACCATCGCGAAGTGGCCTCAACCCGTGGCGGAGCTGCTGGCCGAGGAAGGTGAAGCAGGGCTGCGCAAGCTCCCCGGCGTGGGGAAGAGCATCGCCGCGGCGATGGCGGAGCTGATTCGCACCGGACAGCTTTCCCTGCTCCAGCGGCTGGAGACAGAGCACTCTCCAGAGCAACTCCTGGCCAGCGTGCCGGGCATCGGCGCGGGGCTGGCCCGCCGCATCCATGACGAGCTGGGCGTGCGGACGCTGGAGGAGCTGGAGCAGGCCGCACACGACGGACGGCTGGAGCGCGTGGAGGGCTTCGGCCCCCGGCGCAGCGAACAGGTGCGCGAGCTGCTGGGCGCGCGGCTGGGCAGGGAGCGGCGCAGCGCCGCACGCCGGAGCGAAGGGCGGGATGAAGGCCCCCGGCCGGACGTGGGCGTGCTGCTCCAGGTGGACGAGGAGTACCGGCGGCGCGCGGACGCAGGCGAGCTGCGCCGGATTGCACCGCGCCGGTTCAATCCCTCTGGCGAAGCATGGCTGCCCGTGCTCCGCAAGAAGCTGGAGGGGTGGAACTTCCGCGCGCTCTTCTCCAACACCGCGCTGGCCCACCAGCAGAATGCCACCCATGACTGGGTGGTGCTCTACTTCGACCAGGACGGCGACGAGGGCCAATGCACCATCGTCACTGCGCATGGCGGTCCGCTCGACGGCCGACGTGTGGTGCGCGGACGCGAGGTGGAGTGCCTCGCGTACTACGGCGTGGAGTCCGAGGAAGTCGAAGCCCCGCAGCCCGGGGCCTGACGCGCCGGCACGTCAATCATGCAGTGAGATGTAATGGATGAGGGCGGCGTAGAACTCCGGCTCATCGAAGGCGTCCGGCCCGACCCCCACCACATCCACATGGTCCTGAGGCACCACGCTGGACATGGACGTGCTCTGCGGACGCGATGGCGCGTTCAAATCATTGAGCGCGAGAATGGACGTGTCGTCCGTCACCGAGTCGAAGCCGAAGAAGGCGTCGTGGTAGCGCAGCCGGCGCCCCATCTGCTGAGAGTTGATGCCCACCATGCCGTCGTCATCCGCTTCGTTGCGTACGCCGTCGCCGCAGCCGGCCGCGCCGTCGTTGTCCCCATCCCCCGCGCAGTAGCCATTGCCGTCGATGTCGAAGAGGAACTCCTTCAACAGGTACAGCGCCGGATTCACATTCCCCCCGAACTGCGCGGTGATGAGCGACACGTAGCGCTCCGCGTAGTTGCTGCTCACCGGATACTTCTCGTTGAAGGCCTTCATGCCCGTGACGACACCGTCCGAGGATGAATAGTCATTGAAGACGAGCTGCTTCGCCGCCGCATACGCGTCATTGCCCGGCGAATAGACGGAGTCGCCGTAGTAGCGCGCCAGCGCCGCGATGACGCTGGTGACGCCCGTTTTCTGGTCGAGGATGTACTTCGCCACCGGCGAGCCCCGGTGCGGCGAAGACACACTGGCCAGCACCGCCACCGACGTGGCGCCCCTGCGCTCCCGCAGCACGCGCGCCGCCTTCCGCGCGTCGATGCCCCCTTGCGAGTGGCCAATGATGCTCACCTTCGAGACACCCGTCGTCGCCATGAAGCCCTCGATGTCGTCCGCCAGGTCCAACCCGCGGACCTCCGAGGACTGAAACGCCGCCACCTGTGCAACGAAGGCGCGCTGTCCCGGGTCGAGGTCGCTGTTGCAACTCGTGTCGAAGCGCGACTCACAGGCTTCGCCCACGAAGGTGCCGAAGTCGTTCCCCCAGTAGTCGTAGCCGAGCAGGTCATCGAACCCGCCCATGCCGTGCGCGAACACCACGGGGTATTGCGTCTTCGCCGCGCCGGCCCAGGACGCGGGAGCCCCTGCCAGCACTCCGGCGAACAGCCCCGCCATGACCACCCTTTGAATCCGATTCATGCGTCCCCCTCGAATGCACCACTGGGGGATTGGAGCAGTGGATACGCGGCTCGGGTCACCCGAAAGCGCGCCGCCATCACCCAGCCGACACCCCAAGCCTCGAGCTGTCTTGCGGGCCGCATCCGAAAGCCCGCCCCGGTGACACAAGCCCCCGGGGCGGGGCGTGGAATCAGGGCGCGGGCGAGTACAACCCGGCGGAGGACAACGAGCCGCTGGGGCTCAGACCTCCCGACACCAGCACGCGGCCAGAGCCCACCAGCGTCACCACGCCCGCGCTGGTGAGCGCCGTGGGCAGCGTTCCGGCGCTGTGCCATTGGCCGCTGGCCGGGTCATACACCTCGGCCGAGGCCAACAAGCCCACGGTGCCCCCTCCGTCACCGCCCAACACCAGCACGCGGCCGGAGGGCAGCAGCGCGGACATCGGTCCGTAGCGGGCGTGCTGCATGGACGTGAGCGAGGTCCAGGTGCCCGTCGCCGGGTCGTAGAGCTCAGCCGTGGCGAGCGCCCCCCGCGCACCCCAGCCTCCGGCCACCAGCACCTTGCCCGACGGCAGCGCCACCGCCGTGTGGCCATAGCGCGGCCCGGACAGAGAGCCGGTGAGCGTCCACTGCCCCGTGGACACGTCATAGAGCTCCGCCGAGGACGTGTCTCCATCCTGCGTGTTGCCTCCCACCACCAGGACCTTGCCGGACGGCAGCGACGTCGCGGTGTGGTACTGCCGACGGCGGCTCATCACCCCGGTGGCGGTCCACGTCCCGGTCGCCGCGTCATACAGCTCCGCGGTGGCCAGCATGCCAGAGAAGCTGGAGCTCATCCGGCCTCCCGCCACCAGGACCTTGCCGTTGGGCAGCAGCGTCGCGGTGTGGCGCGCACGCGGCGCGGCCAGCGCTCCCGTGGCAGTCCACGTGCCCGTGGCCGCGTCATAGAGCTCCGCCGAGGGCAGATAGCTGGACGACGTGCTCTGGCCTCCCGCGGCCAGCACCCTGCCATTGGGCAGCAGCGTCGCGGTGTGGAGATAGCGCGCGGTGAGCAGCGTGCCCGTCTGCAGCCAGTGGCCCGTGGCCTCGGAGTAGCGCTCCGCGCCCGTCAATGCCGTGCTGCCATTCGCGGTGCCACCAGCCGCGAGGACCTCGCCCGAAGACAACACCGTCAAGGAATGGTGGTACCGCGCGGACAGCATGGCATTGGCCGCGCGCCAGGGGAGCGTGGGTGGGACGTAGCGCTCGGCGGAAGCGGTGCGCAGGACGCCGTCCGGGCTTCCGCCCGCGACCAGCACCTCCCCCGTGCCCAGCAGCGCGGCGGTATGGCCCAGCCGGCTGGTGCCCATCGAAACCGTGGAGCTCCAGAGCGCGTTGACAGGGTCATACAATGCAGCGCTCTGGAGGTAGGGCTCGCTGCCGTCCGAGCCACCGGTGATGAACACCTCGCCGGAGTGCAGCACCGTCGCGGTGTGGTGCGCGCGCTCGACGGGCATCAGGCCCCCCGCGGAACCCCAGACACCGGTCTCCACGGTGTACAGCTCCGCGCTGCGCGTCGCGGTGATGTCATCCACCAGCCCGCCGGACACCAGCACCTTGCCATTCAGCAGCGCCGTCGAAGCATGCCCCGTGCGCGGCGAGCTCATGGCGGCGGTGGAGGACCAGGTTCCCGTGGCGGGGTCATAGAGCTCCGCGCTCCGGAGGACGGTGCCCCACGAACTGGAGCGCCCGCCCGATACCAGCACCTTTCCATTGGGCAGCAGCGTCGCCGCGTGTCCCATGCGCGGGGCCGTCATGCTGTGGGTGGCGCTCCAGGTCCCCGTGTCGGCGTCATACAGGCGCGCCGTCCTCAACGCGGTTCCCGTGCCGTCCTCTCCGCCCATCACCATCACCTTGCCGTTGAGCAGCAACGTGGCGGTGTGTCCCGAGCGAAGGGAGTCCAGGCTGCCAGTGGAAGACCAGGTCCCGGTGGCCACGTCGTACAGCTCCGCGGTGCCGGTGGTCGCGGCGGCGACGTCACCGCCCACCACCAGCACCTTGCCATTGGGCAGCAACGTCGCGGTGTGACGCCGGCGGATGACATTCATGCTCCCCGCGCTGAGCCACTGCGCGGTCGCCACGTCGTATTGCTCGGCGCTCGTGGAGGACTGGCCACCGGCGACCAGCACGCGGCCATTGGGCAGCACCGTGGCCGTATGGTCCAGCCGCTGAGTGGACATGCTGGCGGTGCCTACCCAACTGACGGAGGCGAGCTCGGCGTCCTGGTTCCATGGCTCATGCAGCGCGTCTGCAAAATCCTCGTGTGAGCATCCTGCGAACACGAGCGTCATCAAGAGCGCGGCCTTCCGGCCGAACCCGACAGGTTCAAACATAGGTGGGGGTCCTTTGTGTGACGGGGGGATGCGCGGCGGGACCGCGCCCGGCGCCTTTACCCCAGCCCTGCACGGGCGGACCATCGCACCACCCAAAACTGAACACATCAATACGTGGGGCCTTGGGCACCCACCCGTGCGGGGTAAAGCCAAAGGCGCGCCGCGCCAGGCCATGCAATTCAAGCAACTTCAGAATTGCTCGCCAGGCGAACGACGACCGCCTCCTTCAAATTCTCCCGGCCTGTTTCGGAGGGCGCAGCGGCGACAAACGCGCCGCACTGATGATAATGCAAACTAATCTCAAAATGAAAATATGAACCATCCAGAGCTCCTTGACTCGCCCGGCGCCGCTGTCGAACCGAGGAGCGGCGTGGCATATCCGCCGGAACGTCCCTCGGTTTTCGCGGTCACGTTTCGGAGAACCTCCCATGCGCCGTTTCCATCGTCCGCTCGTCGCGGCACTGTTCGCCTCCGGTCTGGCTACCGCTGTTCCCGCTGCTGCTTTCGAGCTGAAGCATGAGACTGGCACGCTGAGCGTGCCAGCCACGCCGTCCCGCCTCGCCGTCTATGACCTCGGCGTGCTCGACACGCTGAACGCGCTCGGCATCCGTGCCGTGGCCGTGCCGAAGGCCACCTTCCCGGCCACGCTGTCCGCCTACAACAGCAATGGCGTGCCCCAGGCCGGCAGCCTGTTCGAGCCCGATACCAAGGCCCTCGCGGAGCTGAAGCCGGACCTCATCGTGGTGGGTGGGCGCTCGCGGAAGCAGGCCGAGGCCCTGAGCGCGCTCGCGCCCACCGTGAACATGTCCGTTCGCGCCGGCCACTTCGTGGAGGACGTGACGGGCCAGACGCTGGCGCTGGGCAAGGCCTTCGGCAAGCAGAAGGAAGCCGACACGCTGGTGAAGAACTTCGAGAAGGAGCGGGCGGCGCTGAAGAAGCTGACGGGCGGCAAGTCCGCCGTGATGCTCTTCACCCTGAATGGCAACGTCATGGTGCACGCGCCCGGCGACCGCTTCGGTTATCTCCACGAGCTGACGGGCTTCAACGCCGTGGTCCCGAAGGCGGAGGGCAGCAACGACGGCCCGCGCCCGCCGGCCGGGTCGCCCGAAGCGAAGGCCCGTCAGGAAGCCGCGGCCGCCCTGCTGAAGAAGGCCGTGGCCGCCAACCCGGAGTGGCTGGTGGTGCTGGACCGCGGCGCCGCGACCGGCGGGGGTGAGAACAAGGCCCTGGAGACGCTGGCCAAGCACCCGGAGCTCAGCCAGACCCGCGCCTTCAAGCAGGGCCGGGTCATCGTGGTGGACGCCCCGAGCTGGTACATCGTCGGTGGCGGTATCGCGAACGTGACCCGAATCGTCCAGGACACGGCCCGCGGCCTGAAGAAGTAGGCCCTGGCGGTCATCCTCTCCCCGGGGCGGCGCGCGTCACCGCGCTGGGGAGAGGCGCTTCATGCCCGCGTCAGCTGCTCGCCGACGTGTACCGGCGGATGGAGCGCAGCCACACCTGACGTGAGCCCCAGGCGAAGAGCCCCGCGCCCACCACCGCGCCCACGAGCGACTGGGGCGGCAGCCGTCCCAGCATGGCCTGCGCCGGGAAGGTCGTCATCAACGCCAGCGGAATGACGTACGTGAACACCATCGTCAGGACGCCGCGCCCCACGCCCTGGAACACGGAGGACGGCCAGCGCGCGAAGTCGAAGATGGAGGTGAACAGGTACGTCAGGTTGTCCACCCGCACGACGAAGAACGCCGCGCTCACCGTCAGAATCCACAGCGAGTAGAGCAAGAGCGTGCTCGTCCCCAGCAGCAGCACGGAGGCCAGCAGCCCCGTCACCGACGGCCACCGCCCCAGGTGCATGAAGGCGTAGACGAACAGCCCGATGCCCGTCAGCACGTTGAAGGCCCGCCACGGCTGAAAGCGCTGCGTGGACACCAGGAACTGCGCGTCCGCCGGCTTGAGCAACACGAAGTCCAACGTGCCCTTGCGGATGTGCTCCACCACCCCCGTGAGGCTGGGGTTGATGGCGCCCTCCAGGATGCCCTGCAGCAGCGTGAACCAGCCCACCACGAGCAGCGCCTCGCCGAAGTTCCAGCCCTCGATGTTGGGCCGCTCACCGTAGACGACGAACAGCGGCGCCAGCGCCGTGAAGGTCCAGAAGAGGGACGTCAGCCCCTCCGTGAAGAAGTCCGCGCGGTACTGCAGGGACAGCAGCCCCGACGCCTTGAGTTGAATGCCCAGCAGCCGCAGATAGCGCTTTACCTTCACGTCAGCCCCCGAACGCCGCGAAGCGCCGCACGCCCTGCTTCCACGCCACCGCCGCCAACGCCCCCAGCACCGCCACCCAGGCCCACTGGGCCGCCAGCAGCCGCAGGGACTCCTCCCAGCCATAGGCCCCCGTCAGCATCTCCACCGGGACGCCAATCTGATAGCGGAAGGGCAACCAGTCGATGATGGTGCGCAGCGTCGGCGGCAGCAGCTCCACCGGGTACATGTAGCCGGAGCACACGAAGAAGAGCACCAGCCACACCTCGAGCACCTTCTGGCTGCTCTCCAGGAAGAAGCACAGCGCGCCAATGGCCACGTTGGCCAGGAAGGCCACGGCCCAGCCGCCAATCACCGACAGCACGACGAAGCCCCACTGCCACGCGTGCTGGGGCACCGCCTTCTGCCCCACCAGCGCCACGCTCAGCAGCATCACCGGCACCGCGACCATCAATCGCATGGGGAAGGCGGCGATGCTCTCCACCGCGTAGGCCCACAGCGGGGAGATGGGGCGAAGCAGGCGCATGGCCAGCGTCCCCTGCTTCACCTCCCAGTTGATGAGCCACGCCGCCCACGACGTGGCCAGCTGCCGCACCGCGAAGGTGGCCAGGAAGTAGCTGATGAAGTCCGCCTCGCCGAAGCGGCCCACGGGCGCCTCGCGTGACACCGCCATCCACAACACCATGTTGACCAGCGGCATGGTGGTGGACAGCACCCAGATGAGCATCTCCGCGCGGTAGGCCACCGCCTCCGCGAACCCCACCCGCAGCAGCGTGGGAAAGGCGCGCAGTGTGGTCCGGGCGCTCATGCGGGCACCGGCTCCGACACCGCCGCCCGGCGCGCCTTCGACTCCGCGAACAGCTCGCTCATCACCTCTTCCAGCGGCGCGTTCTCCACCGTGAGGTCCATCACCGGCAACGTGGACAGCGCGCGGGTGATGGTGGCGTTGACCGCCTCCTGCTGGACCTGGAGCACCGCGGTGCCGGGCTCGTGCGTCACCACCCGGCCCAGCGGAGACAGGCGCTCGGCGTCCACTTCCTCCGACAAGCGCAGCACCACGCGCTTCTCCGGCCGCACCCGCTGCACGAGCGCGTCCAGGCCGCCGTCGTATGACAGGAGGCCCTTGTCGATGACGATGACCCGGGGGCACAGCGCCGCCACGTCGTCCATGTAGTGGCTGGTGAGGATGAGCGTGGCGCCGTACTTCTCGTTGTACTCCTTGATGAACGTCCGCATGGTGGCCTGCATGGCCACGTCCAGGCCGATGGTCGGCTCGTCCAGGAAGAGCACCCGGGGCTGGTGGATGAGCGCCGCGGCCAGCTCGCACTTCATCCGCTCCCCCAGCGACAGCTGACGGGTGGGCTTGCCGATGAGGTCCCCGATTTCCAGGAGCTCAATCAGGTCCGACATCGTCTTCTTGTACTGGGCCTGGGGCACGTCGTAGATGGCGCGGTTGAGTTCGAACGTCTCCGCCGGAGGCAGGTCCCACAGGAGCTGCTGTTTCTGCCCCATGACGAGCATGATTTTCTTGAGGAAGGCCTCCTCCCGCTTCTGCGGGACATGGCCGTCCACCGTCACCTCGCCGTCGGAGGGATAGAGCAGGCCGGAGAGGACCTTGAGCGTCGTCGTCTTCCCGGCGCCATTGGGGCCCAGGAAGCCCACCCGCTCCCCGGGGCGGATGTCGAAGGAAATCCCATCCACGGCCTTCACCGTGGTGTAGCTACGGTGGATGAGCGAGCGGAGGGCCGCCTTCAAGCCCGGCGGGCGCTTATGGACTTTGTAGTGCTTGCGAAGGCCGCGAACGGAAATCATGTGCGACCAGGGTTTAACGCGCTCTCCCCCTCCATGGCGATCTCGCCGTTGACGGCTTGGCGGGACGACAATCGGTTGGCAACGGCCGCGGCGGGACGCGGCCTCACAGGTGAAGGCTGGGTTCGATGAGCAACGCATACAGCAAGGACCTGGAGCGATGGATGCCGCGGCTCATCGCCGTCTGGCGCGCGTCACGCGGCCGGGGCGGTGGCGGCGGGCCGGAGACGCGCCTGGCGCCCCAGGAGGTGAAGGAGGTGGCCGCGGGTGTCCGCCAGCTCTCCCTGGGCCTCACGCGGGAGCGGCAGCTCGCCGGCGCGCGGTACATGGACGACCCGAAGCTCTTGGGCGCCTATCTCCTCTTCTACTGGCCGGTGTCCTATGCGCAGGCCCGGCAGGTGCTCGGCGAGCTGCCGAACCGCCCCCGGCAGGTGCTGGACCTGGGCAGCGGTCCGGGCCCGGTGGCCTTCGCCGCCCTGGACGCGGGCGGGGGCCAGGTCACCGCCGCCGACCGCAGCAAGGCCGCCCTCACCCTGGCGCGAAACCTGGCCGCCGAGGCCGGTGAGGCCCTGGCCACCCGCGACTGGGACCCGACGAAGAAGGGCGCCACGCTGCCTGACGGCCAGTTCGACCTAATTACGATGGGCCACGTCGTCAACGAGCTGTACGGCACGGGGGACGCGGCCACGGCCCCCCGCGCCGCGCTGCTGGAGACGATTCTGGCGAAGGTGAAGCGCGGCGGCAGCCTGCTGGTGATGGAGCCCGCGCTGCGCGAGACGAGCCGCGGCCTGCTGCACGTGCGCGACGCCATGGTGGCCAAGGGCTACGCCGTCCGCGCGCCCTGCATGTACCGCGGCCCCTGCCCCGCCCTGGTGAAGGAGACGGACTGGTGCCACGCCGAGCGCGCCTGGCCCATGCCTCGCGTGGTGGAGGAGCTGGCGCGCGCGGCGAGCCTGCACAAGGAATCGCTGAAGATGAGCTACCTGGTGCTGGCCCCCAAGGACGAGGCGTGGCCGGAGCTGACGCCCGGGCGACTGTTCCGCATCGTCTCCGAGCCCCTGGAGGGCAAGGGCCGGCACCGCTACATCGGCTGCGGCCCCGAGGGCCGCGTGGGCCTGGCGATGCAGGAGCGCCACCGCAACGAGCGCAACGAGCGCTTCCTCAAGCTGAACCGGGGCGACGTCATCTCCGTGACGGAGACGGAGCCCAAGGGTGACGGGCTCGCGCTCGACGAGCGCACCGAGGTGCGGGTAGTGGCGCCCGCGGGCAAGGGCGTGCCGCCCCCGCCTCCGAAGGAGGACGCGCCTTCGAGCCCGGGAACCGGCCCGCGCCCGGGCGCGCCCTCCTGAGTGAAGCACCCGGCCCCTGACGCCCCGGGGCCGGAAGACGCATGGCCTGGCTCAGTGCCGGGCCTGGGCATAGCCTCCCGTGAGGACGTCACACATGTGGCGGAAGGCCTTCACGCCGTCCTTCATGGCGCCCACCGCGCCCTGCGCGAGGACGGTGGCCTGCACGCGGACCAGCCGCAGCCGGCGCGGCGCGGGCGTGTGAGGCGAAGTCGCAGGACGGATGAGCGAAGCGATGTTCATGGCGTGCTCCGTGGGGTGTGGGAGACAACCGGCAGTCTCCACCCCGTCCGCGAAGCCCACGTTGCGGCGCGGTGAACTCGCCGTCACATCGTCCGTGGCCTGCCTGACAGAGCGCCCTCCGGGCAGGAAGCCCGCCGCACACTCCAGACGCCCTGCCACCAGCGGACGGAAGGCCCCCGGCGGGGCCCCTGTTAGGGTCAGCCGCTCCCACCGCTACGGAAGGCCTGCCCGTGCCCGTGTCCCACCGGCCGCTGCGTTCGCTGTACCCGCCCCTGGAGCCCTACCGCACCGGACGCCTGCGCGTCTCCGGTGGGCATGAGGTGTACTTCGAGGAGAGCGGCAATCCGGAGGGCAAGCCGGTGCTCTTCGTCCACGGGGGGCCCGGCGGAGGAACGGACCCGCGCCAACGCCGCTTCTTCGACCCGACCGCGTACCGCATCATCCTGTTCGACCAGCGCGGCTGCGGACGCAGCACGCCGCACGCGAGCCTGGAGGAGAACACCACCTGGGACCTGGTGGCCGACATGGAGCGGCTGCGCGAGTTCCTGGACATCTCCCGGTGGCAGCTCTTCGGCGGCTCGTGGGGCAGCACCCTGTCCCTGGCCTATGCCCAGACACATCCCGAGCGCGTCTCGGAGCTGGTGCTGCGCGGCATCTTCCTGCTCCGCAAGCAGGAGATTGACTGGTTCTATCAGCGAGGCGCCAGCGCCCTCTTCCCGGATGCGTGGGAGTACTACCTGGAGCCCATTCCGCTCGAGGAGCGTGGGGACCTGCTGGCGGCCTACCACCGCCGGCTGATGGGCTCCGACGTGAAGGCGCAGCAGGAGGCCGCGCGCGCGTGGAGCGTGTGGGAAGGACGCACCAGTTGCCTGTACCCCAACGCGGAGCTGGTGGCGCGCAACAGCGGGGACACCTTCGCGCTCGCCTTCGCCCGCATCGAATGCCACTACTTCGTCAACCGGGGCTTCCTGCGCAGCGACACCCAGCTGCTCGACGACGTGCACCGCATCCGCAACATCCCCGCCGTCATCGTCCAGGGGCGCTATGACGTGGTGTGCCCCCCAGAGAGCGCCTGGGCCCTGCACAAGGCGTGGCCGGAGGCGGAGTTCATCATGGTGACCGACGCGGGGCACTCCGCGAACGAGCCGGGCAACACCTCCGCGCTGGTGGATGCCACGGACCGCTTCCGCGGGCGTTAGCGCCTGCTCACTCCAGCGCCGGAACCGCCGCCGTGTCGCGCTCCGCGTCCACGCGGCGGAAATAGAGGATGACCCACAGGCCCAGCAGCGCGGCCACCGTCACCATGGCTTCGCCCGCGAACGCCCCTGCCTGCGGTCCCCACGCCGCGGTGGCCAGCTTCCCCACTACCACCGTCAGCGCGTTGAAGAAGGCGTGGGCGCCCACCGCGAGCCAGTACCACTTCACCTCGCCACGGATGAAGCGCTGGAGCACCACCACCGACAGCGCGATGTGCACCACCATGGAGCCCAGCCGCTCGTAGGCCCCCAGCAGCGGCATCCACCAGTCCAGCGCGGCGATGGTGGCCTTGGCTTCCACCACCTGCGCCACCTGCTCCGGCTTCAGCGGCAGGGTGGAGGGGTCCAACTTGGACAGGGCGATGACGTTGACGAGCCCCAGCGCCGCCAGCCCGCCCACCAGCAGCGCCGACTCCAGGCCGCCGTGGCCCACGCCGAAGCCCACCGCGTCGCGCCAGCGGCGGAAGTCCTTCAGCGGCTTGCGGAAGGCCCACAGCCGCGCCGTCTCCTCGAAGAGGCCCGCGGTGAGGGACAGCACGACAATCCAGACGCCCAGCAGCACCGAGGACGTCTTCAGCGCGTCGCGCATGAAGTACTGCGCCACCTGCACCATGGGCAGCCGGGTGAGCAACTGCGAAACCGCGAACGCCGCCGCGCCCCAGCCCACCACCTTCCAGGCCACGCCCAGCCGCCGGCGCGCCCACAGCACCATGCCCACGGGCATCAGCACGTCGAAGGTGATGGCCACCGCGTAGCTGGCGACCAGCCTCGTATCCACAGCGTCCACGCGGTCTCTCCCCTCCAGGAAGCACAGGCTCCTGAAGCCCAGCATCGAGGACACCAGCGAAGCGCCGCCCGAATCCAGGGGAAATCGCCGAACCGCCAGGACTTTCCTGTTTTGACCCGAAAAACAGGCGGAGCCTCTCTCTGAGGGGTGGAGCTTCTCCCCCAGCCGAAAGGCAGACGCCATGCAGCTTCCTGGACACCTCCACCGAACGGGCCTCGTCGCCCTGGTGGTCCTCACCACCCTGCTCAGCTTCCTGCGCCCCGCGCATGTCCTGGCGGCGGACCGGGGCGCGTGGGCGCCCAACACCTCGTACACCGTGGGCGACATCGTCTCCCACGGAGGAAAGGGCTACGACTGCCGCCAGTCGCACCAGTCCCTCGTCGGATGGGAGCCCCCCAACGCCCCGGCGCTCTGGATGGAGCGGACAGGGAATCCGCCGCCGGATACCCAGGCGCCCACCGCGCCGCCGTCGCTCACATCCACCGCGAAGACGCATGAGAGCGTGTCGCTGTCCTGGGACGCGTCCACGGACAACGTGGGCGTTACCGGCTACGAGGTCTTCACCAACGCGGGCACGTCCGCCTCCGCGTCGACGGCGGGCGCCACCCACGTCACGGTGACGGGCCTGGCCGCGAACACCACGTACACCTTCACCGTGAGGGCGCGCGACGCCGCAGGCAACCACTCGGCGGCAAGCAGCGCGCACAGCGTGACGACCTCCCCGCGCCCCGCGCCCGACACCGTGCCGCCCTCCGCCCCCAACGCCCTGCGCGCCACTGGCGTGAGCAACAGCAGCGTGTCGCTGTCCTGGGGCGCCGCCACGGACGACGTTGGTGTCACCGGCTACGAGATCTTCGTCAACGGGAGCGCGTCCGCGTCCGCGACCACCTCGGGCGCCACCCACGCCACGGTGACGGGCCTGGCCGCGAACACGACCTACTCCTTCGCCGTGAAGGCGCGGGACGCCGCGGGCAACCGCTCGGCGGTGAGCAATAGCGTCTCCGCGACAACGACGGGGACGCAGCCCGTGGGGAACAAGATCATCGTGGGCTACTGGCACAACTTCGACAACGGCTCGACGAACATCCGGCTGCGGGACGTCTCCGCGAAGTACAACGTCATCCAGGTCGCCTTCGCTGAGCCCGTGGGTGGCCCGGGCTCCGGCCGCATGGCCTTCGCGCCGTACAACGCCAGCATCGCGGACTTCAAGGCGGACATCGCCCTGCTCAAGAGCCAGGGCCGCAAGGTGCTCATCTCCATCGGCGGAGCGAATGGCACCGTCCACCTGGATGACGCCACCGCGCGGCAGGACTTCGTCACCAGCATGCAGGCCCTCATCGACACCTACGGCTTCGACGGGTTGGATTTGGACCTGGAGGGCAGCTCGCTGTCGCTCAACGGCGGCGACACCGACTTCCGCAACCCCACCACGCCGCGAATCGTCAACGTCATCCAGGCCACGCGCCAGCTCCTCAACCAGAACGGCCCGGGCTTCCTCCTCACGATGGCGCCCGAGACGGCCTACGTCCAGGGCGGCATGGCCGCGTACGGCGGTCCCTGGGGCGCGTACCTGCCCGTCATCTACGCGCTGCGAGACAGACTGACGTACCTGCACGTGCAGCACTACAACACCGGCACCGTCATGGCGCTCGACGGCCGGGCCTACGCGCAGAGCACGCCGGACTTCCACGTGGCCATGGCGGAGATGATGCTTCAGGGGTTCCCCGTCGGCGGCAACACCGGCGCGATGTTCCCAGGGCTGCGGCCGGACCAGGTACTCATCGGCCTGCCGTCGTCACCGCAGGCGGCGGGCGGCGGGTACACGACGCCGGCCAACGTGCACAAGGCGCTCGACTACCTGCTCAAGGGGCAATCCTTCGGCGGGACCTACGTGCTACGCAACCCCGCCGGCTACCCCGGCTTCAAGGGCCTGATGACCTGGTCCATCAACTGGGACGCGTTCACGAACTTCGAGTTCTCCAACAGCCATCGCGCGTACCTGGACACCTCCCCCTAGCGCGCCCCGGCGCGCGGGCAGCGCTCCTCCATGCAATCGATTGTCATCCGCGACAGTGCCCCAGCTCGGTCCGCGCGTCCGCCGTCTCCTGGACATAGGCCTTGCGCCACACGGACAGCTCCTCCCAGGCGCGGCGGGCCTCTCCGCAGGCCTCTTCCACCGCGCCCGTCAACCGGAGCGCCCGCGCGAGCCGGCGGCGCACCCTGGGGACACGCGCGGAGACCACCTGCCGGGCCGTGAGGTCCGCCAGCGCGGTCCGCAGCGGCACCAGGGCCTCGGCGGGCTGACCTCTCGCGAGATGGACGTCCCCTAGGAGCAGCAGCGCCTCCATGCGCTCGGACGACGACGGCCCCAAATCTCTCTCCATGACCACGAGCGCCTGCTCGATGTGACGGCGTGCCTCGTCCACCTGCCCCAGGAAGAGCAGCGCATCCGACAGGTAGCGCAGCGACGTGCCATCCAGCTCCCCCTTGTCGGCCAGGGGCCGCTGGAGCGAGACACCGCGAGCGTGGAAGCCACGGGCCTCGCCCGGACGCCCCAGCAGTCGCAGCAGCCGGCCCACCTCGTGCGCATCCAGCGCCACCTCCGGATGGGTGGCGCCATAGGCACGCTCGCGATGCGCCAGGAGGCCTCGGGCATACTCCAGCTCCGGCAAGCGCTCGCCCTGCTCGCCCAGCACCCCCAGCCGATTCGACTTCACCCCAATCAACACCGGGCTGTCGGCGGCCACGCTCTTGAGCGCCACGGCCCAGCTCTCCTCCGCGGCCTCCCGCGCCTGGGCCGCATGCCCCCACTCGACGTAGACGAGGGTCAGGTTGGACAAGGTCCGGGCCACTGACAGGTTCTCCTCCCCCAGCGACTGGCGAAGGATGCCCAGCGCCCGCTTGAGGACGGCCTCGGCGCTCGAGAGTTCCCCCAGGAGGGCCAGCGTGCCCCCCAGGTTCGACAGGGCCCGCCCCGTGTCCCGGTGCGCCGGCCCGAAGTGCGTCTCATGGACGCGCAGCGCCTCCTCCTGCCAACGCTTCGCCTCCAGCAACCGTCCCTGTTGCCGGGCCAGCAATCCCAGCCGGCCGTTCAGCTCCGCGCGCGTGAACGTCTGGCCCCGGGCGCTGGCGGTTTCCAGCAAGGCACGGAGCATCGACTCGGCCTCCGAGAAGCGGCCCTCCTGCTCCAGGAGCTCCGCCTGCACCTGGTCCAGCATGGTGTCCAGCTCGGGGTCTCTGAGCGTCTCCGCCACGGCCCGGGCGCGATGCAGGAAAGGCCACGCCTCCTGGGGCTGGCCCATCCCGTACCCATGCAACCAGGCCTGGAAGTGCAGCACCCGCGCGAGCACGCCCAGATGCCGCCCGGCCTCGGCTGCCAGGGAGCCCTGGACCAGGGACACGCGCGCGTCCTCGATGGCTCCCGCGTCCTCCTGCAATCGCGCGCAGAGGTGATGCGCCTCGGCTTCCAGCGGCCGATGATGGGTGGCGAGCGCGCGCTCCCGGGCGGCAAGCGCGATTCGCAGCCCCTCGGGGGTATGCCCCGCGAGCCGCTCCGCGTTCGCCCGCGCGAGCTCCGCGCGCACCGCGTCCACCTCCGCACGCGCCTTCGGGTCCTCCGGCGGAGACACGGCCTCCTGCAACGTGCGCACGTCCGCGCAACCGCCCACGCCGCCGAGCGACGCCCCCAGCCCGAAGCCCCGCTCCACCGTCCGCGCGTCCGCGCCCTGGAGCGCCACCGTCAGCCGCGACAGCTCTCCCAGCCGCTGGTCCAGGCACGTCATCCGCAGCCCCAGCGCCGCTTCCGACTGCTCGCCGAAGACACGCGTCGCCTCGCACGCGGACTGATGCGCGCGCGTCCAGTCCTGCGTCCACTGCTCCAGCGTGGAGGCCACGGCCTGGAACGAAGCCTCGGCCGCGGGGGCGCCCGTCGCCAGGAAGGCCTGACGCGTGGACTCACGCACGGACGCGTCCCAGATGCCCGCGAGGTGCCGTTCACTGCCCTGACAGGCTTCGCTCGGCGCCGCCGCGGAAGGCCCCAGCACGAGGAACCCCAGGCCCACCAGTCCTCCCGCGAGCACCGCCGTGGCCGCGCTGCGCTTCCAGGCCCCCACCTCCCGCGCGAGGCGGGCTCGCAGCACCTGCATGGACTCGAAGCGCCGCGACGGGTCCACGGAGAGGCCCCGCCGCACCACGGCCTTGAGCCACGAGGGCACGCCCCGCTGCTCCGGACGCACCTCCTGGCGCTGCATGGACGCCAGGAGTTCCTCGCGCGTGGCACCCGCGAAGGGCCGCTGCCCGTTGAGCGCCTCGTAGAGCGCGACGCAGAAGGCGAACTGGTCCGAACGGGCATCCCCCCGCTCTCCGCGAAGCTGCTCCGGCGCGCCATACGCGGGCGTCCCCAGGAACGTGCCGGTGACGGTGAGCGGCGCCTCGCCAGAGTCGATGGCCGCATCCTCCCGCGGAGGCCCCAGTCCCACCGCGGCGTTGGCCAGGCCAAAGTCGGTGATGCGCACCTGACCGTCGCGCGTCAGCAGGACGTTGTCGGGCTTGAAGTCGCGGTGGATGATGCCCAGCGCGTGCGTGGCCGCGAGCCCATCCGCCGCCTGGGTGAAGCGCGCCAGGATTTCCCGGCGCGTGCGCGGCTTCTCCGCCAGCCACCGCCCGAGCGTGCCGCCCTCGACGAGCTCCATCACCAGGAAGAGCTGTCCCTGGAACTCGCCCACGTCATGCAACTGGGCGACATGGGGATGCGACAGGCGGGCCATCGTGCGGGCCTCGCGCTCCAATCGCTGACGCGCCTGGGCCAGCGAGTCCTCCCCGAGCCTCGCGAGGTTCAGCAGCTTCAGCGCCACCTTGCGGTCCAGCTCCGGGTCATAAGCGGCATGGACGCGCCCCATGCCACCTTCGCCGAGCAGCCCGAGCACCACGTACCGTCCCACCCGCGCACCGGAGACGAGCAGCCCCGTGTCGACCAACGGGGGAGGATTCTCCAGCCCCCCCAACGCGGCGAGCACGCTCCGGCACTCCGAGCAGCCGGAGACATGCTGGCGCACCGTCGTCATGCCCTCGGGGTCCAACGCGCCGTTCGCGAACCCCGACAGTGCGTTCTCATCCGGGCAGCTCACTCGCGCCCCTCCAGCAGGCCCGAGAGGCTCAAGTCCAACCGTCCATGGATGGCGCGCATCACGCTGTCCACTTCCGGCTCGGGCAACGACAGGCGTTCAGCGAGCGCGCGCCGCGTCCGTTTCTCCAGCAGCGACTGCACCGCGGTGAGCCGGCGAGAGAGGGTGGACTTGTGCAGGTCGAACAGGGCGCCCATGCGCTCCAGGGAGAGGCGCTCCACGAAGTGCAGCCGCAGCAACTCCCGGTCCTCATCGTCCAGCGAGGCCACCGCCCGGACGAAGGCCGCACGCACATGCCCCCGGGCCTCCTCCCGCACGAAGCCCAGCTCCAGGCCGCCCGGCGCGGGGTGTGCGGCGAGCACCTCAGCCTCCACGTGGGACTCTTCTCCCAGCGCCTTGCGCATCCGCAGCGCGAGCCGCGTCGCGGAGATGCTCACCCAGTGCAGCAGCGGGCCCGCGCCCGCGTACCCGAGCAACCGGGACGGAGCCTCCGCGCGAGGCATCAAGAGGTTGGCCCGGAGCGCTTGCAACACCTCGTCCGTGAACACCGGCGAGGGGTGGATGCGCGCCAGGGGGACGCGCAGCTTGAGGAGGACCTCCTGCTCCAGGAGCGCACGGGCCGCTGGCAGTCCCTGCGCGCAGGAGAGCGCGAGCGCGACGTCCCTGGCATGCAGTCGCTCCAGCGCGAGCACCGGGTCCACCGCTCGCGAAAGCAGCGCCCCCAGGTGTTGAGCGAAGGCCTTGGACTCGGGCGCGGCGGCTTGGAGGGCCGCGGCCAGGGAGACGGCGCGGTCCACGGCCTCCCTGGCACTCGGGGCCGCACGGAGACGAGCGGAGGACGGCTCGCCAGCAGCCTGCAACACCCACTCGAAGAACTCCGCGTTCGCCCCATGCATCCCAAGCGCTCCTGACATCACGCTGACGATACATCAAGCCCCTGATTCAATGAGACCAGGGCCCTGGAGCCACCGGGTGCTCAAGCCTTCCGCGCGCTCAGGGCCTCGGCCAGCTCCGCGTAGAGGTGGATGGCGCTGCGGATGGACTTCTCCCAGTCGCCCAGGTGCAGGCTTTCGTTCTCCGAATGGGCGTATGTGTACGGGTCCTCCACGCCGATGAGCAGCGCGGGCACACCGCCCAGCTCCTTCGCGAAGGGCTCCACGAAGGGAATGGAGGCGCCGCAGCCAATGGCGACCGCCTTCGTGCCGTATCCCTTCTCCAGCGCGCGGAAGGCCGCCTGGAACGCGGGGTGGGACGGGTCCGTGTACCACCAACCGGACGCGCCCTCCGTGTCGAAGTGGACGTCCAACCCCCACGGGCACACCTTGCGCAGGTGCTCCTTCAGGCGCTGCTCCACGTCGCGCGCCTCCAGGTCCGGGACGATGCGGATGCCCACCCGCGCCCAGGCCGAATCACAGATGATGTTGCGCGCGTCCTTGCGGCTGCTGGCCTGGATGGCATTGATGGCGATGCTCGGCTGACGCCAGTTCATCTCCCACGGATGCGCCCCGCCTCCCAGCACCTGCGCGCCCGGCAGAAGGCCCGACTGCGCGCGGAAGTGCGCCTCGTCTCCGGGCAGGGATTCGATGCTCTGGCGCTCTCCGTCCGTCAGCGGCTTCACGCGCTCGCGGATGCCTTCAATGGCGATGGAGCCATCCGCGTGCGTCAGCGTGGCCAGCATCCGGCACAGCGCCATGACGGGGTCCGGCACCGGCCCGCCCCACATGCCCGAGTGCACCGCCTGCCGCAGCGCCCGCACCTCCACGTCCACCGTGACGAGCCCGCGCAGCGCGGTGGTGATGGACGGCAGGCCGGTGTCGAAGTTGGACGTGTCGGTGAGGACGATGGCATCCGCCTTCAGGAGCGCCGCGTGCTCCTGGAGGAAGGCGCCCAGGAAGTTGCTGCCAATCTCCTCCTCGCCCTCGATGATGACCTTCACGTTGAGCGGCAACGCTCCCGCGCCCTTCAGCCACGACTCCACCGCGGACGTGTGCACGACGATGCCCGCCTTGTCGTCCGCCGAGCCGCGGCCGTACAGCCGGCCGTCGCGCTCCACCGGCTCGAACGGAGGGCTCTTCCACGCGGCCTCATCACCCGCGGGCTGCACGTCATGATGCGCGTAGAGCAGCAGCGTGGGCTTGCCCGGAGCCTTGAGCACCTCGCCATAGACGTAGGGGTGCGTGCCCTCGATTTCGAGTAGCTGAACGTTTTCAAAACCACGGTCTTTCAACAGCCGTGCAGTCGCTTCCGCGCTGCGTCGTACCTGCGTCGCATCGAAGCCAGGAAATGAGACACTGGGAATCCGGACCAGGGACTTGAGGTCCTCCAGGTACATCTGCTTCTTCGACTCGAAGTGTGAGAGAGCATTGTCGGTGGACATGCCCACCCCTTAACCCAAAAAGGCGGGCAGGCGTGCCATGTCCCCGCGCGGATGTTGCGCGGTCCAAGTATCATCCGGAGCCATGTCCGACACCCCGACCCTGCTGCTCGTCGATGACGACAGTTTCGTGCGCCGTATCCTCAAGGACGTCATCGCCGACACGGGCATCGAGCTGCGGCTGCTCGAGGCCGCGGACGGTGAGGAAGGCCTGGCCGTGGCCGCGCGGGAGAAGCCCGCGGTGATGTTCCTGGACCTGTTCATGCCGAAGAAGAGTGGACTGGAGGTCCTGGGCGCCATCAAGGCGGTGTCGCCCACCACGCGTGTGTTGGTCATCAGCAGCATGGACGCGGAGCCCGTCGTGGAGCAGGCCATGGCGGCGGGCGCCGTGGGCTTCGTGGGCAAGCCCTTCCATCCGCTCGAGATCGCCTCGGCCGTGCGCCAGGCGTTGGCTCACTGACCCCCGGGGTGTTTTCGTGTCGTCTTCTGCTGTCGGTTACTGGGTCGCGGACCATCTCGGACGTGTGCTGGGGCCCCTGGCGCTCCAGGCCCTCCGGGAACTGATTTCCTCCGGGCGCTTGAAGGCCGCGGTGCGCGCCTCTCGGGATGGGACGAACTGGGTCGCCCTGCCGGAGCTGCCCGAGCTGAGCGACTTGTTCGCCAGCGCGCGCCCCACGCCCTCCCTGGAGCTGCAGCAAGCCGAGCGCCTGCGCGCGCAGATGCGCGCCATGCAAAGCCTGCCGGCCCACGAAGTCTTTGGCCTCAAGCCCACCGCCAGCCTGGACGAGCTGCGTCTGGCCTACTTCCGCATGGCCAGGCGCTTCACGCCGGACCACGTGTCCCCGGACACGCATCCGGAGCTGAAGAAGGTGTCGGCGGAAATCTTCGACTTCCTGTCGCGCCGCATGCGCGACGCGGAGGCCACCTGGACGCAGGCGGCGCAGGCGCCCCGCCCTCCGCCGCCCGTCGTGCCCGCCGCGCCGCCTGCGTCCAGGTG
>NZ_VHLB01000066.1:0-49726 GCF_006547365.1 Myxococcus sp. AB056
AGCCCCGACAACCCCCTGCCCCTCAACCGGAGAACCTCTTGTGCAAGGGCATTGCCAGACGCCGTGGCGGGGCGGCTCCCCTCTGGAGACGGACGGAACATTGCCCTCGGGGCAGAGGCGGGTGTCGGGTGCGCTGAAAAAACTCCCTGTCCGACAGGGAACGTCAGGGGAAAAACGACGGACTGCCCGGCCTTGGGGCAGGTGTGTGCCGGGTGCACCAACGCAAACGCCCGCCAGGTGGCCTGAGGGCCGCTGGCGGGCGCTGAGGTGCTTCCACCTGCTTCAGGGGCGAATCAGAGCACCTTGACCTGAATCTCCTTCAACACCTGGTCCCCGCGCAGCACCGACACCGTCCAGGCACCAGGCTTGTTCAGCCGCAGGCCCGTCCACTGCCGCGCGCGCCAGCCCTCGCCCTTGATCTTCACGTCCTTCGTCTCACGGACGACGGTGCCCTGCTTCGACTGCACCATGATGTCCTCGACGGAGTCGCCCTGCGGCACCAGGTAGGCCTGCCACAGCATCACGCTGGTGCCGGCCTTGATGCCTTCCGGGCCGACTTCCGCGGTGCACTCGTACTTGTTGGGGCCTTCCTTGGCGACCTCGGTGCAGACCTTGGCCTCCACCAGCACGGGGCCCTGGCCCTGGCCCTTGTAGAAGTAGTTCCAGGTGTCACGCACCGCGTTCGCGTCCGGCGCCTTCACCTGTGCGGCGGCGGGCTCCGCGTCCTGCGCCATGGCCACCGGCGACATTCCCAGCACCGCGCACAGCAGGCCCCGTGTCAGCATCTTCGCCATCTCAAGTCCCCTCGTTCTCGTGATGTGACAGGCCCCCAGGCCCGCCTTGCCATGCTGGGTCTACCACAGCCCGCGTCGCCGCTCAGCCGAAGAGGAAGAAGGCCAGCGTCACCAGCGGCAGGTACACGAGGAAGGCCACCAGCAGGAATCCCAGGAGCTCTTTGAACTCCAAGCGCGCCACGGCCAGCAGCGGCAGCGCCCAGAAGGGTTGGATGAGGTCGGTGGCCATGTCGCCCCACGCATACGCCAGCACCACCTTCTCTGGCGCCACGCCCAGCCGCGTCGCGGCGTCCAGGAGGTAGGGCGCTTCAATGGCCCACTTCGAGCCGCCGGAGGGGACGAAGTAGTTCACCACGCCGCTGTACAGGTAGACGATGGCGGGGAACGTCTCGCGCGTGGACAGCGACACGAACAGCTCGCCGATGCGCTCCGTCAGGCCGGTGGCCTTGAAGATGCCGTAGATGCCCGCGTACAGCGGGAACTGGAGGACGATGCCGTGCAGCACGGTGCCGGCCTCCTCGCTGGCCTTGAGCAGCCGCGCGGGGGTGCCGTGCAGCAGCACCGCCAGCACCAGGAAGGTGAAGTTCACCACGTTGAGGTTGAGCGCGCGCCAGCCGCCATTCATCCACAGGTGCCGCGCCAGCCACACGAGCCCCAGGATGCCGATGACGGTGTTGAGCAGCCGCGAGTGGTCCAGCCACGAGGCGAAGCTGCGCTCGGCGGAGCGCGGGGGCGGGGTGAAGTCACCCAGGGACTCCAGCACCGCCGGGTCCACGCGGACGGTGTTCTCCGGCTTCGGATGCAGCACCCACGCCAGCAGCGTCAGCCCCGCCACCACGGCCAGCGTGAGGCCGATGTTGAAGGGCGAGAAGAGCGTCCTGTCGATGGGCAGCACGCCCAGGCTCTTCTCCAGGAAGTGGCCCGGCGTGGCCACCAGCAGCGGCGCGGAGGCGGACAGGCCCGAGTGCCAGGTGGCGCCCAGGCCGAAGTACGCGCACGCCACCAGCAGCCGGTAGTCCACGTCCGGCCGGCGCTTCACCATGAAGCGCACGAGCATGGCGCTGGCCACCAGGGACAGCCCCCAGTTGACGTAGGCCAGGGCCATGGAGACGAAGGCCATCCACGCCGCCGCGCCCCGGGGCGTGCGTGGCACCCGCGCCGCGCGCTCCAGCAAGGCGCGCACGGGGCCGGTGAGGGCCAGCAGGTAGCCGGTGAACATCACCAGCGCCATCTGCATGGAGAAGCCGAGCAGCTCCCAGAAACCGCCGCCCCAGGCGTCCAGCACGGCGGGCGGCGCGGCGCCGGCCCAGCCGGTGGCCAGCGCCATGGTGAGCAGCGTGAGCAGGACGGCGATGGCGAACGCGCTGGGGACGAAGCGCGAAGAGAAGTGGCCGAGGCTCTCCGCGATTCGGACAAGGGTCTCCACGAGGTGTCGCTCCTTGGCAGGGCCGGCACGTTACGGCATGTGCGGCGCGCCGGCGGCGCAATCCCGTCGCGGGCCCTGTCCGCACGAGCCCGGGCACGCAGGCTCCCCTGGCCGCAGGGGTGCCCGGAGAGGGAGGGCGGAGGTTCCTTCCGCGCCGCACGGTGTCAACGCTCCAGGATGCGCCGACTGCTGAGACACCTGCGCTCCGTCCTCCGCGTCCGGCCAGGAAAGCCCGCCATTGGCGCGGGCTTGCGGACCGCGCTGGCCACCTCCGTCCCCCTGGTCCTCGCGTTCCTGCTGGGTGTGAAGGACGCGGGCTGGGGGGGCTTGACCGGTCTCCTGGTGTCATTGGCCGACAAGGGCGGCTCGTACCGGACGCGTGCGAAGGAGCTGGGCGCGGTGACGCTGCTGGGGGCCCTGGTGGGCGCGCTGGGCGCGCCGGGTGGGTCCATGCCGTGGCTGGACGTATCCCTGATGTGGCTGGGGGTGACGGCGGCGGCCTTCGCGCGGAGCTACGGAGAGACGGCGGGCTCTGTCGGCGGGCAGCTCGCGGTCATCTTCGTCGTATCGCTGGGCGCGCCCGCGGTGGGGATGGATGCCGCGCTGGCCCGTGCCTTCTGGCTGCTCTTCGGCGGCCTGTGGGCCATGACGCTGTCCCTGGTGCTGTGGCCCTTGCGGCCCTACCGCCCGGCGCGGAGGGCCATCGCGCGCGTGTACGGGGAGCTGGCGGAGGCGTGCTGGGATTTGGGGCGCCTGTCGCGCGAGGGCGCCAGCTCCCAGGAGTGGGTGGAGGCCGCGGAGCGGCACATGAGCGTGCGGCCCCTCATGGAGCAGGCGCGCGCCACGCTGGGGGCCATGCGCGGCACCCACCTGGGCAGGTCCCGGCGCGGCGAGCACCTGCTCGTGTTGCTCGAGACGTGCGAGCCGATGTCCTCCCAGCTCATCGCCCTGGCCGAGGCCATGGAGGCGGCCGTGCGCGAGCCCCGCTTCCTGCCGCTGCGCGCGCGCGTGGACTCGCTGTGTGACGCCTACGCGGCCATGGCGAGCTGGGTGGAGCAGGTGCTGGTGCGCGAGCGAAATGAAGGCGTCCCGCGCGCGCCCCGGCTGGTGCCTCGCTCGCGCAGGCGGCGCTACCGGCCCGCTCCAGACATCCGGAACCGCGAGGACCCGCTGTCCCTCCATGTGGAGGCGCTCTTCGGGAAGCTTCGGGAGTTGGCAGGAGTGGCGCACGAGACGGCCGCGGGCCTGCTCCATGGCGACCCGGTGTCCGACCGGGGGCGGAGCGTGGTGGGCCAGGAGCCGCGGCACGCGCGCTCGTGGCTGGCCCCGCTTCGCGACCACCTCCGCTCCGACTCGCTCGTCTTCCGGCACGCGCTGCGCGTGGGGCTGGTGGCGACGGCGGCGCTGGTGGTGACGCGGGCGCTGGGCATCCGCGACGCCCACTGGGTGAGCCTCACCGTCATCGCCATCCTCCAACCGTATTCGGCCATCACCGAGGAGCGCGCGCTCCAGCGCGTCGGCGGGACGCTGCTGGGCGCATGTCTGGCGGCGGTGATTGCCACGCGCGTGCATTCTCCCTCCGCGCTGCTCGCCGTCATCGTCCTGCTCACGGCGGTGTCGGTGTCCCTCCTGCCCATCAACTTCGGTGCCTTCCAGGTCCTGCTCACGCCGGACTACCTGCTGCTGGCCACGTTGGGCTCGGGGGACTGGAGCCTCGCCGGCCAGCGCGCGCTGGGCGTGCTGGTGGCCTGCGCGCTGGCGCTGACGGGCGCGTGGCTGCTGTGGCCCATGCCGGAGCGCCGCCGCTTCCCGGAAGCCGCGGCGACCGCGTTACGCGCGGATGGTGAATACCTGCGCGAGGTCATCTCCCGGCGCAGCGGCACCCGGCCCGAGGTGGGCGCCGCGCGGCGCACCTTCAGTCTGGCGCTGCTGGACGCGGAGGCCTCCTTCGAGCGGCTCACCGCCGAGTACCACGGCCCGCCCCAGCAGCTCGAGTCAGGCATGGCCGTCATCACCTATGCGCGCCGCTTCGCCACCGTGGTGACGGCCCTGGGCATGGAGCGGCCGGAGGCGGAGGTTCCCGACCAGTTGAAGCAGTTGGCGCACCAGGCGGGGCGCGCGCTCGATGAGCTCGCGGACGCGCTCAGGGACCGGCGCGTGCCGCCGCCCCTGCCGCCGTTGAAGGTGTCGTGCAAGACGGATGACCCCGTCTTCGGCGCGTTGCTCGAACGGGTGCCCCGCCAGCTGGGCATGTTGCACGGCGCCGTGTCGCGGCTCAGCAGTGGCTCGGTCCTGCGGTGAGCCGCGTCAGGGCCGGGCCTCCCGTTGCGCCGTCGCGGCCAGCAGGGGCAGCGAGACATGGAACGTGGAGCCTCGGCCCAGCTCGCTGTCCACCCAGATGTGACCGCCGTGCCGTTCGATGATGTCCCGGCAGATGTAGAGCCCCAGGCCCAGGCCCCCGAAGCCGGATACGGGCGCGTTGCTCGCGCGGAAGAAGCGGCCGAAGAGGTGCGCCTGCTCCTCCCGGGAGATGCCGATGCCACCGTCCGCCACGCTGAGCACGGCGTTGCCGTCCACGTGAGACAGGGAGACGCGCACGGTGCCGCCCAGCGGGCTGTATTTGACGGCGTTCTCCAGGAGGTTGGCCAGCACCTGCGACAGCCGGCCCCGGTCGCCCATGACCAGGAGGTCCTCCTGGGGGAACTCGCACATGAAGGCATGCTCCGCGCTGATGCCGCGGAACTCCGAGCACGCCTCGTTCGCCACCTCCAGGAGCGACACGGGCTTGCGATGCAGCTTCAGCCGGCCTGCCTCCACGTTGGTGGCATCCACCAAATCATTGACCAGCGCGGACAGGCGGTCCACTTGCGCCATGGCCTTGTCCACGCGCTCGGGCGCGATGGGCTCCCTGGCCGCCAGCGTCCGCTTCAGCAGCTCCAGGTGGAGGCGCAGCGGCGTCAGGGGCGTCTTGAGCTCGTGGGCGGCGATGGAGAGGAAGTCGTCGCGCACGCGAATGGCCTCGTGCGCCTCGGCCAGCAGCCGCTCCTGCGTGCGCTGTGCGTGCACGCGCTCGGTGATGTCGCGGAAGCTCCAGACGCGGCCGGTGATGAGCCCGCGCCGCCGCTGGGGCAGGGAGTAGCGCTCCAGGATGCGGCCGTCGCGCAGCTCGATGATGTCGAAGCTCTCCCGGCCTGGCTCCTCGTACAGGGACTGGACCCGCGAGAAGAAGGCGTCCGGGGTCTTCAACTTCTCGCGCACGGCCGCGAGCAGCGTCGCGTCGTGCGTACAGGCCGCCAGTCCCGACAGCCCCCAGAGCTGCTCGAACTGGCGGTTGCAAGCGGTGATGTGTCCGTCCCGGTCGACCACCAGCAGTCCGTCCGCCGTCGAGTCGAGCGTGGCCTCCAGCAGGGACACCGTCTGCTCCAGCCGCTCCTGGGCCTGATGCTGCTCGGTGACGTCCACCATGACGCCTTGAAGCCGGTGAGCGCGGCCGTTCTTGGACAGCACGGTGACGATGTCACGCAGCCAGACGACGCGGCCGTCCGCGGCCAGCATCCGGTATTCGAATTCGTGGGGAAGGCACTGCTCCACCGCGGAGTGGCAGTAGGTGGAGGCCCAGTCCCGGTCGTCTGGATGCAGGTGCTCTATCCAGAAGTGAGGCTCCGTGAGCCACTGCTCCACCGGATAGCCGAGCAGCCGCTCCGCCTGCTTGCTCACGAAGATGAAGCGGACGCAGGGGTCTGCCTCCCAGACGATGCCGTCGACATTGTCGACCAGCGCGTCATGTCCACCCCGGGCAGGCGGGCTGATGTCCCCGGCTGCGTCGAGGCCCGGCTCCCTCTCCTCCATGGCGCGCTCCCTCCCCTGGAGCGGGGGCTCTCCCGTGTCTCGGACCTTCTTCAATCAATACACCCGGGAAGCCGGGCGCCACCGGCCCCTTACGGCCAGGGGTGCATCGTCCGCCGAATCTCCGGAACCGGGCAGGCCGGGGCGCCCCGGGGCAGGGCCTTGCTTCCTCGCGGGGAATGCGCAGGCGGAGACATGCGAGGATGGCGCACCGAGCCCGCCCCATGACGCCTCCTCGCCCCGCCCGCGCCCGTGTGCCGTCTTTCCGTGAGGACCGGTGGCTGGGGCGCGTCTTCTTCGGCCCCCGGCGCTTGATGTACGTGGGGCCGCTCGCTCCAACGGACCCGCACGCCCACCCCACCTTTCAGGTCCTGCTGTCCCTGGACGCGCCGGTGCGTCTGCGCGACGCCCGTCAGCAGGAGGTCGAATGTCAGGCGGCCGTCGTTCCTCCGGACGCCGAGCACGCCATCGTTGAAGGCGCCCTGGCCACGGTGCTGCTCCACGTCCCCGCGGAGGACCTGGTGGGCCGCCGGCTGGCGACGCTGGGCATTGGCGCGGACGCGGCCGCGTGGGGCGCAGCGGGCGAGCGTTTGAGGGCCTGTGGCATCGACCGGTTGCCGGTGCGCTGGGCGGAGGCCGAGGCGCAGACGCAGCTCCTGCTGCGTGAGCTCCAAGCCGAAGCGGGCGTCGCGAAGCCCACCCACCCCGCGGTGAAGAAGCTGCTGCGGCTGCTGCCAGAGTCGCTGGAGGAAGACGTGCGTCTGGCCACGCTCGCTCCGCGCGTGGGCTTGTCGGTGGGCCGGCTGTCGCATCTGTTCAGCGCGCAGGTGGGCTTCCCCTTGCGGCCCTACATCCTCTGGCTGCGCCTGCACCGGGCCGCCGAGCACCTGCAACAAGGCGCGTCCCTCACCGAGGCCGCGCACGCCGCGGGCTTCACCGACAGCGCGCACCTGAACCACGCCTTCCGCCGCACCTTCGGCCTCAAGCCCTCGGAGATTGCCGGGGTGGTGGAGTGGGTGCGCCCGCCCTCGCGATAGCGCGTTCTTACAAGCCGGCGGGAGCTTCGTGGCGCGAAGGTGGCGACATGACCGGGGAGAAACCATGTCGATGAAGGCGAAGCTGCGCGCCGCTTTCGAAGCGGAGCTGCGCGAGGCCCATGCAGCGGAGTCGCGTGCGGAGCATGTGCGTGCCTGGCGGCACCTCGAGCGGGCCCACGTCCTCAGCCAGGCCCACGCGGGCCCTCACGTGCGGGTGCACTGGCGCATGCTGGGGTTCGGGTGGCGCCGGCGGAACGCCGCGGAGTGGGTGGGGCAGGTGGTGCGGCTGTTGGTCGCCGCGCCAGGCTCATGGCTCGGGCGGGCACCACTGGGAAACACCGGCGGCGCGAACGTGGGCATCCTCACGCCCATGCCCATTCCCGACGACCTGCGCGCCCTGCTGGACGCCGACCGCTGAGGCCCTTTCGCTGTTCACGGCTCGCGCGGTTCTCTTCTCACATTCCGAGGCGCGCGCTGGGGCGAATTACGGTATGGAATGGACATCATGTCCTCTTCCGAGCAACCGGCGCGGCAGGACGCACGCGTATCGACTGGCGTGCCTGGGCTTGACGCCGTGCTGGGCGGCGGTCTCGTGTCGTCGGGTGTCTACATCTTCGTGGGGGAGCCGGGCGCGGGGAAGACCCTCTTCGCCAACCAGCTCTGCTACCACCAGGGGCGCGCCGGCGCGCGGTGCCTGTATGTCACGCTGCTGGCGGAGTCCCACGCTCGCATGCTGGCCAACATGCGGGACATGGCCTTCTTCGACTCGGCGCTGCTGCCCGAGGGCGTCTACTACGTCAGCGGCTTCCGCACGCTGGAGGAGCACGGGCTGCCGGGGTTGCTGGAGCTCTTGCGGCGCGAGGTGCGCAACCACAACGCCAGCATCCTGGTGCTGGATGGCCTGGTGCAGGCGCAGGAGGCGGCCGGCAGCAGCCGCGACTTCAAGAAGTTCATCCACGAGCTCCAGGTCGCCGCCGGGCTGACGCGCTTCACGGCGCTGCTGCTCACCAGCGCCAACGGCCCCGCCGTCCATCCGGAATACACCATGGTGGATGGCATCCTGGAGCTGCGCGAGCGCACCCAGGGCGTGCGCTCCTGGCGCGAGCTGCAAGTGCGCAAGTTCCGGGGGAGCCCCACGCTGCACGGCGTCCACGCCTTCCGCATCACCAGCGACGGGTTGGAGGTCTTCCCCCGGTTGGAGTCGCGGGTGCAGCGCACGCCGCCGCCGGACCCGGGCGCCCATCGCCTCCACTTCGGCGTTCCGTCCCTGGACGCGCTCTTCCCGGAGGGGCTGGCGGCGGGGTCCACCTCCCTGCTGCTCGGTCCGCCTGGCGCGGGCAAGACGCTGCTGGGCAGCAGCTTTCTGGCGGAGGGCCTGAAGCAGGGCGAGCACTGCCTGTACATGGGCTTCTACGAGCCGCCCAACCGGCTGTTGGGCAAGGTGGCATCCGCGGGCATCGACCTGGGCGGCGCCATGGCGGATGGACGGCTCAACCTCATCTGGCAGCCGCCTTCCGAATGCATTCTCGACGTGCTGGCGGACCAGCTCTTGTCGGACGTGCGGCGGCGCAACGTGAAGCGCGTGTTCGTAGACGGGCTCAGCGCCATGCAACAGTCCTCGCCCGAGCCCGCGCGCATCAATTCGTTCTTCGCGGCCCTCACCCAGGAGCTGCGTTGCACGGGGACCACCACTCTCTTCGGCATGGAGACACCGCGGCTCTTCGGTCCGGTGCTGGACGTCCCGATGGAGGTCGGTCCTTCCGCTGTGGCGGAGAACCTCTTTTTCTTGAGACATGTCGAGCTCGAAGGCCGCCTGCGCAGGCTGCTGAGCATCTTCAAGATGCGTGACACCCACTATGACCCCACCCTGAGGGAGTTCGTCATCACCCCCCAGGGAATCGAGGTGCTGCCCCCCTTCAGTGTCGCTGTGGATACCCTGCTCACGGGACTTGCCCGGCACCCGGGCACTGGCCATTTCTGAACGAACCTCGAGGAGTAGTACCACCCGTATGGAGACAGTCCTGGTGGTGGATGACGAGCAGGGCATCCTGGAAGCCCTGGCGGACCTCCTTCGAGAGGAGGGCTACCGCGTTCTGACGGCCTCTCACGGCCGTGAGGCGCTGGAGCGGATGGCGGAGCTCCGGCCGGACCTGGTCCTCACTGACTGGATGATGCCCGTCCTGGACGGACCGGCACTCATCGAGCGCATCCGGGCTGAGCCGGCCTACAAGGATGTGTCACTCATGGGGATGAGCGCAGTGGACGTGTCCGCGCTGCGGCATCGGTATCCTGGCATGCCGTTCCTCCAGAAGCCCTTCGACATCCACGCGCTGATGCGACAGGTCCGCAAGGCCCTCGACGGAAAGCAAGGCTGAGCCCCATGTTCTACCTGCTCAAGCTGGGCCCCGTGCCACTCAGTCAGGGCAACACGCAGGTCCAGGTGTATCTGCGTATCTCCGACGCCGGAGAGCCCGCCGCGCCCGTCTTCGAATCGGACGACGGAGCGGGGCTGCGGGCCCTGCTGGAAGGGGTGGACGCGGCGGAGGTGCGCTGCGTGCCGGCGCTGGCCGCCGCGGGCGCGGAGCTGGGGCTCGCCGTGGCGGAGCCTTCACCGCAAGCGCTGTCTTCCTGCGCGGCCATCGCGACCTTCGTGGCGTGGGGGCAGCGAGGCTTGTCCGGGCTTGGCTCGGACAAGGCGCTGCTCTTCGTGCAGGCGTCGACGGAGTACTGGGATGCGCGGCCCTGGACGCATTGGGATGACAGCCAGCCCTTCGAGGTGGCCGTCACCGGGCCGATGAACCACACCTTCGAGGGGTGCGTCTTCCACATGGGGGACGGGCGCGCGGGGCTGGCGCTGTACTTCAAGCCGGGCGCGCTGCAGATGCTGATGGAGATGCAGGCGCGTGGCCAGGGTGACGCCGCCACCAGCCTGCCCGCGATTGCCGTCACGCTGGACACGTCCCCTTCGTATGCCGTGGATGCGCTCACCGCCGCGGGGCGCGCGCCGCGCCTGCCGCTGCCCCTGAAGACGGGGCCGGACGGCATCAGCGTGCCGTCTCCGCTGGAGTCCCTGGTGCTGGTGGCGTCGTTGCGCGCGGTGGCCCGGCTGTCACCGGAGCAGCGCGAGGTGCTCAGCAGCGTCGTGGCCGGAGACGAGCAGATGCAGGTGCGCGTCCGCGCGCCCGCGCCCCGCGTCCGGCACTGAGCCCGCCTGCTCCGTCAGCGAGCGCACCGGCTTTCACACCGAGTAGCGCCGCGTCCGAGCCAGTGTTGGCTGCCGGACGAAGTCCTCCTGGAATGTCGCCTGATGGCCAGCCGGGCGTCCCGGGGGGACTGGTCCAAGTATGCGAAAGCGCGAGAAAACACGCTCCAGCTGCGAGATTCCCGCAGGACGGCAGCCCGTGCTTCGCCGTCCCGGGACCGACCAGGAACTCATATGGCCACGAAGAAGGTTTCCTCCCGCCGTGCAGTTGTCGCGGCTCCCCCTCCATCGCGAATCCGGGAGGATGATTCGCAGTCGCTCGACTCGCGCCAGTTGCTGCGGGTCCTCACCGCCGTCCGCAAGGGCGACTTCTCCGTGCGCATGCCGGTGGACAAGGTGGGCAGCGCCGGCAAGGTGGCGGACACGCTGAACGAAATCATCGAACTCAGCGAGCGCATGGCCCGTGAGTTCGAGCGCATCGGCAACGTGGTGGGCAAGGAAGGCCGCATCACCCAGCGCGGCAACGTGGTGGGCGCGCTGGGCTCGTGGGGCGACTGCGTCGAGTCGGTGAACACACTGGTGGCCGACTTGGTGCAACCGACGACGGAGATGGGCCGCGTCATCGGCGCCGTGGCCAAGGGTGACCTGTCGCAGACCATGGCCCTGGAAGTGGATGGACGTCCCCTCCGAGGCGAGTTCCTTCGCACCGCCCGGCTGGTGAACGGGATGGTGGAGCAGCTCGGCGCCTTCGCTTCCGAGGTGACGCGCGTGGCCCGCGAGGTGGGCACCGACGGAAAGCTGGGCGGTCAGGCCAAGGTGAAGGGCGTGGCCGGCACGTGGAAGGACCTCACGGACAACGTGAACTCCATGGCCTCCAACCTCACCGCGCAGGTGCGCAGCATCGCCGAGGTGACGACGGCCGTCGCCAAGGGCGACCTCTCCAAGAAAATCACCGTCGATGTGCGCGGCGAAATCCTGGAGCTGAAGAACACCATCAACACGATGGTGGACCAGCTGTCGTCCTTCGCTTCGGAAGTGACGCGCGTGGCCCGCGAGGTGGGCACCGAGGGCAAGCTGGGTGGTCAGGCCGAAGTGAAGGGCGTGGCCGGCACGTGGAAGGACCTCACGGACAACGTGAACTCCATGGCCTCCAACCTGACGTCCCAGGTGCGAAACATCGCCGAGGTGACGACGGCCGTCGCCAAGGGCGACCTGTCCAAGAAGATTACGGTTGATGCCAAGGGCGAGGTGTTGGAGCTGAAGAACACCATCAACACGATGGTGGACCAGCTCAACTCGTTCGCGTCGGAAGTGACGCGCGTGGCCCGTGAGGTGGGCACGGAGGGCAAGCTGGGTGGTCAGGCCGAAGTGAAGGGCGTGGCCGGCACGTGGAAGGACCTCACGGACAACGTGAACTCCATGGCCTCCAACCTCACGTCGCAGGTGCGAAACATCGCGGATGTCACCACCGCCGTGGCCAACGGTGACCTGTCGAAGAAAATCACCGTCGATGTGCGCGGCGAAATTCTGGAGCTGAAGAACACCATCAACACGATGGTGGACCAGTTGTCGTCGTTCGCCTCGGAAGTGACGCGCGTGGCCCGCGAGGTGGGCACCGAAGGCAAGTTGGGCGGTCAGGCCGTGGTGAAGGGCGTGGGCGGCACGTGGAAGGACCTCACGGACAACGTGAACTCCATGGCGTCCAACCTCACGTCCCAGGTGCGCAACATCGCCGAGGTGACGACGGCCGTCGCCAAGGGCGACCTGTCCAAGAAGATTACGGTCGATGCCAAGGGCGAGGTGCTGGAGCTGAAGAACACCATCAACACGATGGTGGACCAGCTCAACTCGTTCGCGTCGGAAGTGACGCGTGTGGCGCGCGAGGTGGGCACCGACGGCAAGCTGGGCGGTCAGGCCGATGTGAAGGGCGTGGCCGGCGTGTGGAAGGACCTCACGGACAACGTGAACAGCATGGCGTCCAACCTCACGTCGCAGGTGCGAAACATCGCCGAGGTGACGACGGCCGTGGCGAACGGCGACCTGTCGAAGAAAATCACCGTCGACGTGCAGGGCGAAATCCTGGAGCTGAAGAACACCATCAACACGATGGTGGACCAGCTCAACTCGTTCGCCTCGGAAGTGACGCGCGTGGCGCGTGAGGTGGGTACGGAGGGCAAGCTGGGCGGACAGGCCGTCGTGCGCGGTGTCGGTGGCACGTGGAAGGACCTCACCGACAACGTGAACTCCATGGCCTCCAACCTGACGTCCCAGGTGCGCAACATCGCCGAGGTGACGACGGCCGTCGCCAAGGGCGACCTGTCGAAGAAAATCACGGTCGACGCCAAGGGCGAGGTGCTGGAGCTGAAGAACACCATCAACACGATGGTGGACCAGTTGTCGTCCTTCGCCTCGGAAGTGACGCGCGTTGCGAAGGAAGTCGGTACAGAAGGAAAGCTCGGTGGTCAGGCCATCGTGCGCGGCGTCGGTGGCACGTGGAAGGACCTCACCGACAACGTGAACAGCATGGCGTCCAACCTGACGTCCCAGGTGCGAAACATCGCCGAGGTGACGATGGCGGTGGCGCGCGGTGACCTCTCCAAGAAGATCACCGTGGACGTGCGCGGCGAGATTCTGGAGCTGAAGAACACCATCAACACGATGGTGGACCAGTTGTCGTCCTTCGCCTCGGAAGTGACGCGCGTGGCGCGCGAAGTGGGTACGGAAGGAAAGCTCGGTGGTCAGGCCATCGTGCGCGGCGTCGGTGGCACGTGGAAGGACCTCACCGACAACGTGAACTCCATGGCGTCGAACCTGACGTCTCAGGTGCGAAACATCGCGGAAGTCACCACGGCTGTGGCCAACGGTGACCTCTCCAAGAAGATCACCGTGGACGTGCGCGGCGAAATCCTGGAGCTGAAGAACACCATCAACACGATGGTGGACCAGCTCAACTCGTTCGCCTCGGAAGTGACGCGTGTGGCGCGTGAGGTGGGCACCGAAGGCAAGCTGGGCGGCCAGGCCGTGGTGAAGGGCGTGGCCGGCACGTGGAAGGACCTCACGGACAACGTGAACTCCATGGCGTCGAACCTGACGTCCCAGGTGCGCAACATCGCGGAAGTCACCACGGCCGTCGCCAAGGGCGACCTGTCGAAGAAAATCACCGTCGACGTGCAGGGCGAAATCCTGGAGCTGAAGAACACCATCAACACGATGGTGGACCAGCTCAACTCGTTCGCGTCGGAAGTGACGCGCGTGGCGCGTGAAGTGGGCACGGAGGGCAAGCTGGGCGGTCAGGCCGAGGTGAAGGGCGTGGCCGGCACGTGGAAGGACCTCACGGACAACGTGAACTCCATGGCCTCCAACCTCACCACGCAGGTGCGCGGCATCGCCAAGGTCGTGACGTCGGTGGCCAACGGTGACCTGAAGCGCAAGCTGGTGGTGGACGCGAAGGGCGAAATCGCGGAGCTGGCGGACACCATCAACGGCATGATTGACACCCTAGCGGTGTTCGCAGACCAGGTGACGACGGTGGCCCGCGAGGTGGGCATCGAAGGGAAGCTGGGCGGTCAGGCCCGTGTGCCCGGTACGGCGGGCATCTGGCGCGACCTCACGGACAACGTGAACCAGCTGGCCGCCAACCTCACCACGCAGGTGCGCGCCATCGCCGAGGTGGCCACCGCCGTGACGAAGGGTGACCTCACGCGGTTCATCACCGTGTCCGCGCAGGGCGAAGTGGCCGCCCTGAAGGACAACATCAATGAGATGATCCGCAACCTGAAGGACACCACGCGGAAGAACACGGAGCAGGACTGGCTCAAGACGAACCTGGCCAAGTTCACTCGCGTCCTCCAGGGGCAGCGGGATTTGCTCACGGTGTCCAAGGTCATCCTGTCGGAGCTGGCGCCGCTGGTGGATGCCCAGCACGGCGTCTTCTACATCTCCGAGCGCGCCGACGGCGGCGACCAGATGCTCAAGCTGCTGGCGTCCTACGCGTACCGCCAGCGCAAGGGACTGGCGAACACCTTCAAGTACGGCGAGGGACTGGTGGGCCAGTGCGCCCTGGAGAAGGAGCCCATCCTCCTGTCGGACGTGCCGGACAGCTACATCCGCATCGCGTCCGGCCTGGGCGAAGAGGTGCCACGCAACATCGTGGTGCTGCCGGTGCTCTTCGAAGGGGAAGTCAAAGCCGTCATCGAGCTGGCCTCCTTCCACACCTTCAGTGAGGTCCACATGGGCTTCCTGGAGCAGCTCACGGAGTCCATCGGCATCGTGCTCAACACGATTGCCGCCAACATGCGCACCGAGGCGCTGCTGAAGCAGTCGCAGGCGCTGACGGACGAGCTCCGCAAGCAGCAGGAGGAGCTGACGGAGACGAACAAGCGCCTGGAGCAGCAGGCCACCTCGCTCCAGCAGTCGGAGGAGCTGCTCAAGCGTCAGCAGGAGGAGCTGCGCAGCACCAACGAGGAGCTCCAGGAGAAGGCGAAGCTGCTCTCCGAGCAGAAGACGGAGGTGGAGCGCAAGAATGGCGAGGTGGAGCAGGCCAAGCTCGCCCTGGAGGAGAAGGCCGAACAGCTCAGCCTCACGTCCAAGTACAAGTCCGAGTTCCTGGCCAACATGAGCCACGAGCTGCGTACGCCGCTCAACTCGCTGCTCATCCTCAGCCAGACGCTCAGTGACAACGTGGATGGCAACCTCACGTCGCGGCAGGTGGAGTTCGCCAAGACGATTCACGCGTCCGGCGCGGACCTGCTGGAGCTCATCAACGACATCCTCGACCTGTCGAAGATTGAATCCGGCACCATGGCCGTGGACGTGGGGCCGCTGCGCTTCGGCGACCTGCGCGAGTTCGTGGACCGCACCTTCCGGCAGGTGGCGGACAAGAAGGGGTTGGAGTTCCACATCGGCCTGGGGGATTCGCTGCCCGGCGAGCTGGAGACGGACGCGAAGCGCCTGCAACAGGTGCTCAAGAACCTGCTGTCCAACGCCTTCAAGTTCACCGAGTCCGGCTCGGTGTCGCTGCACATCGGTCTGGCGAAGGGCGGCTGGTCTCCGGACCACGCCATGTTGTCCTCCGCGCCCTCGGTGGTCGCCTTCACCGTGGTGGACACGGGCATCGGCATCCCGAAGGACAAGCATCAAATCATCTTCGAGGCCTTCCAGCAGGCGGATGGCTCCACCGCCCGCAAGTACGGGGGCACCGGCCTGGGCCTGTCCATCAGCCGTGAAATCGCGCGACTGCTCGGCGGCGAAATCCGGCTGGAGAGCGACGTGGGCAGGGGCAGCGCCTTCACCCTCTACCTGCCGCTGGCCTTCATGGCGGAGCGTCCGCAGGAGGAGCACGCGCGCTGGGACTACCACGCGCTGGCCACCACGGTGCTCCCCGTGCCCATCGCGGAGCCAGTCTCCGAGTCGCGGGTGTCTTCGCTGAGCCGGATGGACATCGATGATGACCGGAACTCCATCCTGCCTGGAGACAAGGTGCTGCTGGCCGTGACGCACCTGGCGGACCATGCCGCGCGCCTTCGGGCCGCGGCGCAGGACACGGGCTTCAAGGTGCTGGTGTCCACCGAGGTGGAGGACGCGCTGGACGCTGTCCGCAACACGCGGCCAGCGGCCGTGGCGGTGGACCTGGACCTGCCGGAGATGGCGGGCTGGGTGGTGCTGGACCGGCTGAAGCACGACGCGTCCACGCGCGCGCTGCCGGTGTACACGGTGTCGGTGGAGGACCACCGCGAGCGCTCGCTCAACCTGGGCGCCATTGGCCACCTGCGCGCGGCGGCCGACCCGGAGGCGGCGGTGGCCGCGCTGGAGTCCCTCAAGCGCTTCGTGGAGCGCAAGGGCCGCGGACTGCTCGTGGTGGAGGACGACCCCGTCCACCGCCAGACGCTGACGGAGCTCCTGGGCAGTGATGACGTGCAGACGGTGGCGGTGGGGACCGCGGCGGAGGCCCTGGCCGCGCTGGCCGAGCGCCGCTTCGACTGCATGGTGCTGGACCTGGGCCTGCCGGACATGCCCGGCACGGAGCTCATCCGCCGCATCCATGAGGCGCACGGCGCGGGCGGGCCGCCGCTCATCGTCTACACGGGCCGCGAGCTGACGCGCGCCCAGGAGACGGAGCTGCGGCGCGTGGCCGAGGCCATTGTGGTGAAGGATGCGCAGAGCCCGGAGCGGCTGCTGGAGGAGACGAGCCTGTTCCTCCACCGCTCACCCTCGGAGCTGACCGAGCCCAAGCGCCGCATGCTGGAGAAGGCGCGCGAGAAGGACCCCTTGCTGGTGAACCGCAAGGTGCTGGTGGTGGACGACGACGTGCGCAACATCTTCGCCCTCAACACCGTGCTGGAGCGCTACGGCATGAAGGTGGCCTTCGCGGAGAGCGCGCGCGAGGGCCTGGACCAACTGGAGAAGGACGCCGACATCGAGCTGGTGCTGATGGACGTGATGATGCCGGAGATGGACGGCTACCAGGCCATGCGCGCCATCCGCCGCATGGAGCGCTTCGTCCATCTGCCCATCCTGGCCCTCACCGCCAAGGCCATGAAGGGGGACCGGGAGAAGTGCCTGGAGGCCGGTGCGTCCGACTACATCACCAAGCCGGTGGACATCGAGAAGCTGCTCAGCCTGCTGCGCGTGTGGCTGCACGCGCCGCGGGGCATGCCGCCGCGCGGTTCACGCACGGAGGTCTCCGGATGACGGGGCCCGGCGCGCGCGGCGCGGAGCTGGAGGCGCTGGAGGTGGACCTGCTGCTGGAGGGCGTGGCCCGGCAATGGGGCTTCGACCTGCGCAACCGCTCCCGGCCGCAGCTCTTGCGGCGGCTGCGGCACCACCTCCGCGAGGAGCGGCTGGACAGCTTCTCCGCACTCCAGGCCCGCGTGCTGCACGACGCCGAGGCGCTGGACGCGCTGCTGCGCACGCTGTCCTGCACACCGCCCGCCCTGTTCGCGGAGGCCGCCTTCTTCCGCGACTTCCGCACCCGGGTGGTGCCGGTGCTTCGCACGTGGCCCTCCGTGCGTGTGTGGCACGCGGGCTGTGGCACCGGCGAGGACACATACGCGCTGGCCATCCTCCTCCACGAGGAAGGGCTGTGGGGCAAGTGCCGGCTGTATGCGTCCGACGCGAGTGAAGGGCTGCTGGCGGACGCGCGCACCGGCGTGCTGCCGCTGCCCACGCAGGAGGACGCGCAGCGCTACCTGGAGGCGGGAGGGAAGGGCGCGCTCTCCGACTACTACACGCGCGACGGCAACTGGGCGCTGCTCCAGCCCCGGCTGCGCGACGGCATCTTCTTCACCCAGCACCACCTGGCCACGGATGGCTCGTTCAACGAGTTCCACGTCATCGTGTGCCGGGACACGTTGCTGACCTTCAACCGGGCACTGCACGACCACATCCACGGCCTCCTCTTCGAGAGCCTCGCCCGCTTCGGCTTCTTGTGCCTGGGGCGCAAGGAGTCGCTGGCGCGCACGCCGCACGCGGGGGCCTACGAGATGCTGGAGGACTGCGGTCGCATCTTCAGGAGGGTGGCATGAATCCCTTGGGCCTGCTGGTGGTGGGGGCGCCGCGCAGCGCGGCGGCGGACGTGGAGTCGGTGCTGGCGCTGTTGCCTCCGCACCTGCCCGTGCCGGTGGTGTTGGCGCTGCACCGGGGCCCTCTGGACGCGCTGGCCGCGCCGCTGGGCCGCCGCTGCGCGCTGCCGGTGGTGGAGCCGGACGACAAGGACCCGCTGCTGCCCGGCGCCGTGTACCTGGCGCCCGCGGGCTACCACTTGCTGGTGGACCGGGGCTGCGTGTCCCTGTCCGTGGAGCCGCCCGAGCATGGGCAGCGGCCCGGCCTGGACGCGCTCTTCGAATCTGCGGCGGACAGCCATGGCCCCAGGGCCGCGGGGCTGCTCTTCGCGGGGCACGAGGATGGGGGGGCGGGCTTGCAGGTGCTCCATGCGAGAGGCGCCCGGGTGGCCGTGGTGAGCCCGCTCCAGACGGGCGGAGATGGTGGTGAGGAGGGAGAGATGGCGCAATTGACGTTGGGTTCCGTGGGAGGGTGGCTCGCGCGGCTGGCCTATGTGCCGCGTTCCAAGGTGCTGCCTTGAGCGGCGCGCCCACGCGCGAGCGCCTGCCGGCGATTCCGGCGGAGCCCGTCTGCCTGCTGCTGGTGGATGACCAGCCGGAGAACCTGCTGGCGCTGGAGGCGACGCTTGCGCCCTTGGGGCAGCGGCTGGTCACCGCGAGCAGCGGCCGCGAGGCGCTGCGTCACCTGCTGACGCAGGACTTCGCCGTCATCCTCCTGGACGTCGTCATGCCGGACATGGACGGCTTCGAGACGGCCCAGCTCATCCGCGAACGAGAGCGCAGCCGCGGCACGCCCCTCATCTTCCTCACCGGGCTGTCGCGCGGGCCCCATCCGGAGCTGCGCGGCTATGCCATGGGCGCGGTGGACTTCCTGCTCAAGCCCTTCGAGCCGACCATCCTGCGCTCCAAGGTGAGCGTCTTCGTGGAGCTGTACCGCAAGACGGAGCTGGTGCGGCGGCAGGCGGAGGCGCTGCGCGAGGCCCAGCAGCGCGAGCACGCGCGGGAATTGTTGGAGGCGCAGCGGCGCGTGGAGGCCGAGCGGCTTCGTTCAGAAACCAACCGAAACCAGCAGCGCTGGCTGGAGGCGGCAATCGCCGCGCTCCCCATGCCGCTGGCGTTGGTGGAGCCGGAAAGCGGCCACACCCTGCTGGCCAACCGGGCGGCGCAAGGGCTGGCGGGGGGCTGCCTGGCCTACCGTGAGGCGCGCGCGCTGCATGCGGACGCATGCTTCCGCGGCGCGGATGGCCGGCTGCTCGCGGATGAAGACCTGCCGCTGATGCGCGCCGCGCGTGGTGAGGTGTTCCAGGCGTTCCCCGTGGAGTGGAGCGTGGGCGGCCAGCGCGGTTCGGTGCTCGCTTCCAGCGAGCGGCTGCCTCGCATGCATGGACGCCCGGAGACCATGGTGCTGGGCCTCTTGGACGTCACGGCGCTTCGAGCCGCCGCTCGCCACGACTGGCTCCCCCTGCCGCTGACGGAGCACATCGCTACACTGGAGGCACAGGGGGAGGACACAGGCCCGCTCACTCGGCTCATCGAGGTGCTGCGGAACCTTCCGGGCTTGAGCACCGGGAGCCCCGGACAGGAGCGCGAGGAGGGCTCCTTGCCAGCGGAGGAGAGCAGCCAGGCGGGCAATCCTCCTCGGTCGGCGCGCTGAACATCGCCGGTCGAGAAATGGTTGACGCACAAAATAACATGGGCAAGGTGGCCGTGTGAGTGACGCCGGAATCCCACAGCGGGTCCAGCGCTTCATCTCGACGCACATCGACTCCCTGGAGAAGCTGGAGGTGCTCCTCCTGCTTCGGGCGCGGGCGGACAGGGAGTGGACGGCATCGGCGGTGAGTCTGGAACTGCGCATTACAGATGCTTCCGCCGCCTCCAGGCTGGAGGACCTGACGAACCGACGCATGTTGGTGAGCGATGGTGCCTCACCTCCGTCGTATCGCTACAGTCCTGAGTCGTCGGAGGATGTGCAGGCGGTGACAGAGCTGGCGGCGGTGTACGGCGCGAAGCGCGTCAGCGTCATCACGTTCATCTTCTCGAGGCCGCTGGACAAGGTGCGGGGCTTTGCCGAGGCATTCATCCTGAAGAAGGACAAGGACGGCCATGGCTGAAGCAGTCTACATCCTGTGTGCGTTGACGAGCGTGGCGTGCGCGGTGCTTCTGCTCCGGGCCTACAAGCGCACGGGCATGCGGCTGCTCCTGTGGAGTGGGCTGTGCTTCGTGGGCCTGGTGGTCAGCAACGTGCTCCTCTTCGTGGACCTGGTGCTGCTGCCCGCCACCATCGACCTTTACATGCCGCGTGCCATCGCCACGTTGTCCAGTGCCTCTGTCCTGCTCTATGGCCTCATCTGGGACGCGTCCTGAGGTGCCGTGATGCTCAAGCCCATGCTCAACGGTGCGGTGGCGATGGCGTGGCTGGCGAGCGCGCTGTTCTTCCTGCGCTTCTGGGTCCAGTCGAAGGACCGGCTCTTCGCCTTCTTCGCGCTGGCCTTCACGATGCTGGCGGGCAACTCGGTGGTGGCGGCGCTGCTGGACGCGGATGACGAGCGGCGCCACTACATCTATGTGGTGCGGCTCTTCGCCTTCCTGCTCATCCTCTACGCCATCTGGGACAAGAACCGCGCGAACCGCCACGGCCCCGGGTAGGGCCGCGCCGTTGTCTGGCAGGTCATCTGGCTGACAGTTGCCTCGTACCTGCGGCCAGGCACCGTTGTCGCAGGTGGAGGGGCGTCATTATCTCCGACACCCCATGTCGCGCCGCCCTTCTTCATCCTCGCGGCCCGCGTCCGTGGACGAGCGCGAACCCGAGCGGTCCGTCTCCACGGAATCGGACGTGGTGTGTCCGCCGCGAGGGCTGGAGTCCCAGGTGGGTGGGGCCGGGAAGGCCGTCCGCTTGCGCGGCAGTGACGACGCGGAGGAGCGCCTCGCGTTCCTGGCCAGCGCGGGCGAGCTGCTGTCGTCGTCCCTGGATTCGGGCACGGTGCTCCAGCGACTGGCGGAGCTGGCCGTGCCGCTGCTGGCGGACTGGTGCGCGGTGGACGTGCTCACGGCGGACGGGCGGGTGGAGCGGGTGGCCGCGGCGCACCGCCTGGCGGAGCAGGTGCCGCTGGTGCACGAGCTGGCACGCCTCCAGCCCCTGGACCTGACGGCCGAGGGCGGCATCCCGGAGGTGCTGCGCACCGGCAAGGCCGCCCTCCTGCCCGAAGTCCTGGACGCGCTGTTGCCGGGCGTGGTGCTCACGGAGGCGCAACTGGAGGTGGCGCGGCGCCTGGGCATCCGAGCGGGCCTCATCGTGCCGCTGCTGGCGCGAGGCCGCGTGCTCGGCGCGCTGTCGCTGGTCCGGGGCGACTCGGACGAGGGGCCCGGCGCGTCCGACCTGGAGCTGGCGCTGGAGCTGGCCCGGCGCGCCGGCCTGTCCCTGGACAACGCGCTGCTGTACGCGGAGGCGCGCGGCGCACAGCTGCGCACCGAGCGCCTCCAGGCCGTCACCGCGGCCCTGTCCCGCGCGGCCACCGCCGAGGACGTGGCCGAAGCGCTGATGCGCGAGGAGCTGCGGCCCGCGGGCCCGGCGCGCGGCGCGGTGCTCGGCATGCTGGAGGATGGCCGGCTGCACGTGCTGGGCTCCTTCGGCTACGCGCCGGCGGTGCTGGATACCCTGCGAGGGCTGTGGGCGGACCAGGTGCCCGGCGTGGACCGGGCACTGGAGCAGCTGGAGCCGCAGTGGTTCTCCAACCCCGCGGCGGTGCCGCGCGCCGTGCCCGAGTGGGCGCGGGACCTCGTCCAGGGCGTGGGGACCGGGGCCTGGGCGGTGCTGCCCTTGAAGGTGGAGCACCGCATCCGGGGCTTCCTGCTGTTCGCGTGGGACGGGCCGCAGGTGTTCCTCGCGGAGGAGCGCGGCTTCCTGTCCTCGCTGGCGCAGCAGTGCGCGCAGGCGCTGGAGCGCGCGGCGCTGTACGAGGCGCTGCGTGAGCGCGGCGGCAAGCTGCACCTGGCGCTGGAGGCGGGCAAGGAGGCCGAGGAGCGGCTCTTCTTCCTGCTGGAGGCGAGCCGCGCGCTGGCCGAGCACCTGGACGACGTGGAGTGGACGCTGGAGCACCTGGCGCGAGTGGCCGCGCGAAACGTGGCCACGTACTGCCTGGTGGAGCTGATGGGGGCGGACGGCGTGCCGCGCGGCGTGGCCGCGTCCCACCGGGAGCCGGAGCGGGACGGGGCGGTGCTGGCCTCGCTGTCCCTTCCCTGGGGGGACGGCACGCTGCATCCAGCGCGCGAGTGCTTCCTGTCGGGGGAGACGCGCTTCCTGCCCGAGGTGGGGCCGGAGTTGCGCGAGCGCATGTGCCAGGGGCCCGAGCACCGCGCGCTCCTGGAGGCGCTGAATCCACACTCGCTGCTCGCGGTGGCGGTGCGCATGCGGGGACGCACGCTGGGCGTCATCACGCTGGGCACCGCGGCTCCCTGTCGCCGGCTGGTCACCGCCGACGTGGCCATGGCGGAGGAGCTGGCGCGGCGCGTGGCGGTGGCGCTGGAGAACGCGTCGCTGTACCGGGACGCGCAGGCCGCGGTGCGTCTGCGCGACGAGTTCCTCTCCGTGGCCAGCCATGAGCTGAAGACGCCGCTCACCAGCTTGAAGCTCCAGCACGGTCTCATCGACCGCGCCGCCCTCGGAGACGTGGGGGACAAGGTGCGGCCCCGGCTGGCCACGGCCGTGCGGCAGGTGCAGCGGCTGAGCGCGCTGGTGGACAGCCTGCTGGACGTCAGCCGGATTTCGCTGGGGCGACTGATGCTGGAGCCGTCCGACGTGGACCTGGGCCAGGCGGTGCGCGACGCGGTGGACCGCATGGAGGAGGTGTTCTCCCTGGCGGGCTGTCCGGTGCGGGTGGAGGTGCCGGGCCCGCTGCCGGGGAAGTGGGACTCGCTGCGGCTGGACCAGGTGCTGGTGAACCTGCTCACCAACGCGGCCAAGTACGGCGCGGGCCGGCCTGTCCTGGTGGAGGCGGCCTTCGAGGGCGAGGAGATGGTGCGGGTGTCGGTGCGTGACGAGGGCATCGGCATCGCCGCGGAGGACCTGCCGCGCCTGTTCGGCCGCTTCGAGCGCGCGGTGTCCGACCGGCACTATGGCGGCCTGGGGCTGGGGCTCTACATCAGCCGGCAAATCGTGGACGCCATGGGGGGCCGCATCGAGGTGGAGAGCCGGCCCGGGCTGGGTTCCATCTTCACCGTGCGCCTGCCCCGGTCCACGGCACAATGCGCGCCATGGTGACCGTGGGAAGGGCGGACGTGCCCAAGGTGTTGTCGGTGGCGAAGCTGCGGAAGGAGTACGGCGGCAAGGCCGCGGTGGAGGGTGTCTCCTTCGAGGTGGGACGCGGAGAGATTGTCGGGCTGCTGGGCCCCAACGGCGCGGGGAAGACGACCACCATCAACATGGTGCTCGGCGTGCTGCAGCCCACGTCCGGCACCATCCACATCCAGGACCTGGACCTGGCGGCGCAGCGCTCCGCCGCGCTGGCGCTGACGAACTTCGCCGCCGTCTACTCGCCACTGCCGGGCAACCTCTCCGTGTACCAGAACCTGCGCGTCTTCGGCCTCATCTACGGGGTGAAGTCCCTGGGGGCGCGCATCGCGGAGTTGCTGGAGCAGTTCGACCTGGTGAAGTACCGCGACGTGAAGTGCGGCGTGCTGTCCTCCGGAGAGCAGACCCGCGTGGCGCTGGCGAAGGCGATGCTCAACCGTCCGCACCTGCTGCTCCTGGACGAGCCCACCGCGTCGCTGGACCCCGCGACGGCCCGGGACATCCGCGCCCGGATTCGCGAGTTCGCCGCGCGGGACACCGGCGGCGTGCTGTGGACGTCCCACAACATGTACGAAGTGGAGGAGGTCTGCGACCGGGTGCTGTTCCTGGCGCGCGGCCGGGTGCTCCTGGAAGGCAACCCGCGGACGCTGCCCGGCGAGCACGGCCAGGCCTCGCTGGAAGAGCTCTTCATCGCCGTGGCGCGCGAGCCGCTCGCGCTGGAGCGGAGCTGACCATGCACCTGCACCGGGCCGCCGCCGTCGCGCTTCGCCACTACTACCTCCTGCGCGGGAGCCTCGCGCGCTTCCTGCCACTCTTCGCGTGGGTGGCCATCGACATGGTGCTGTGGGGCTTCATGAGCCGCTACCTCAACACCGTCACCGCTCAGGAATACAACTTCGTCCCGGTGCTGCTGGGCGCCGTCCTGCTGTGGGACTTCTTCATCCGCGTCATGCAGGGCGTGACGATGGTGTTCTTCGAGGACGTGTGGTCGCGCAACTTCCTCAACATGTTCGCGTCCCCGCTCACCATCTCCGAATACCTGGGCGGGCTGGTGCTCTCCAGCATCGCCACCAGCACCCTGGGCTTGTTGGTGATGCTGGTGCTGGCCAGCACCGTCTTCGGCCTGTCCTTCGCCGCCTACGGCGTGCTCTTCGTGCCCTTCCTGCTGGTGCTGTTCCTGTTCGGCATCGCGCTGGGCATCTTCGGCTGCGCGCTGGTGCTGCGCCTGGGCCCGGCGTCGGAGTGGTTCGTCTGGCCCATCCCCGCGCTGCTGTCGCCCTTCGCCGGCGTGTTCTACCCGCTGTCCACGCTGCCCGCGTGGATGCAGGCGGTGTCCCATCTGCTACCACCCTCGTACGTGTTCGAGGGCATGCGCACGCTCGCGGCGGGGGGCGCGTTCCAGGTGTCCACGCTGCTGTGGGGGGCTGGCCTCGCCGTGGTGGAAATCCTGCTCGCGTGTGCCTTCTTCACGCGGGTACACCGACAGGCCGTGCGCACGGGACTCATCGCGCGATACAGCGCTGAGAGCGTGAGCTGATTCAGGACGTTTTCAGTCGTGCTGTCAACACGGGGAGGGCGTGCGCAAAGGCGTGGCCGATGGGGCCGTGGCCGAGTCTAATCTCCGTGGTTGCTGTATCCGCGGGGGGCCGAGTCCTGGACGAACCGCGCTTGTGACTCCAGAAGCCGCGCCCCTGCCCGCGGACTGGTGTCGACATGTGCAAGGTGGTGGCTGAGGTCGTCGTGGATGAGGCCCGGCGTGGGTGGCAGCAATCGTACACCCGTACCTGGAGCATACCGATGCGAAGCCTCAAGCCTGTTTTCTCGTCCGCGGTGGTGATGGCCCTGTGCTCACTGCTCGCGGGCGGTTGTGGCGGTTCACCGTCGGACGGTGAGCCGGACACGCAGACCCCTCAGAGCGGCGGGCTGGGCGGCAAGGCCGGCGAAGGAGGCCCTGGCTTCGGCGACGAGCCGACGTACCCCGGGGACGATGACGCCACGCCGGGCAAGGTCACCATCTGCCACATTCCCCCGGGCAACCCCGCCAACGCGCACACCATCTCGGTGTCCACGTCGGCCTGGCCGGCGCATGAGCGGCATGGAGACACGCTGGGCGCCTGCGAAGGCGGCGGCGAGGAGCCGGATGCCGGCAGTGGCGAGGAGCCGGATGCCGGCAGCGGCGAGGAGCCGGATGCCGGCGGTGGCGAGGAGCCGGACGCGGGCACGGGCGGCGAGGAGCCGGACGCGGGTGCTCCGGTGTGCGCCCCCATTGGCGAGGCCTGTGGTGAGGCCGCCGAGTGCTGCCTGGGGCTGATGTGCGGCGAGGACAACACCTGCGATCCCGTCATCGGCTGACGTGGATGAACGCACCTCCCCGTCCGCAACAAACGGGCGGGGAGGTCCGCCGCGCTCGGCTCACGGGCGCGGACGCGCGTTGAGCGCAGCACACTTGCCGAGGCTCCAGACGGTGGCGCGACGTCCACCCTGGAGGTCCCGCGAGGCGTGCGTGCTCCGCCCAACAGAGCGGTCGTTGCGCGTTCGACGCACGCTCCGAAGTGCGTCGCGAAACGCGCCGTGACGGCGTTAGGGTTTCAGCTCAAGGAGGGGGACATCGGAGCGCCAGGACGCGCATTCCGAACGGGCGCTGTCACCTCTTCCGAAACCCATTTCGCGCTGGCTCGTGCGTGGGCCCACTGGCTGCTGGCCGGAGCGGGGCGCCTGTCGCGCGAAGGACGTTGGCATCATGTCCCGGTCGGACGTCACCACCTCCGTTCCCGTGTTCACCCAGACCTTCCGGTCCCCGTGTGGCTGTGTCCCCGCGCACGGGGTGGCCTGCGAGTGTCCGGCCCGGGCGGGCGCGCGTCGTGTGTCCATGGGGTGTCCGCCATCCTTCCTGGTGCCGCCCGCGAGGGAGGCCCCGCTCCCGTCCTCGGCGGCCTCGCTGGTGGGACAGCAGGTGGGCCACTTCCGGCTGCTGCGCGAGCTGGGCCGGGGGAGCCTGGGCGTCGTGCTGCTCGCGGAGCACGCGCTCATCCAGAAGCGCGTGGCCATCCAGGTGCTTCACACGCACGCGACGCAGGACCCGGCGCAGGTCGCTCGATTCCTTCAGGCGGCGCGCACGCTGACGCTCATCCAGCACGCGCACATCGTCTCGCTCTACGACCTGGGCATTCGCGACGGGCGTCCCTACCTCGTCCGGGAGTACCTGGAGGGACAGAGCCTGAGCGCCTTCGCGAACGGGCCGCTGGCGTCCGCGCTGGTGGTGGACCTGCTCACCCAGGTGTGTGACGCGCTGGGCGCCGCGCATGCGCACGGCATTGCCCACGGCAGCCTCAATCCCACCAGCATCTTTCTCATCCCCGATGCGAATGGCCGCCAGCACGTGAAGCTGCTGGACTTCGGCATCGCCGGGTTGCTCCCTCCCTCCGACGGCGCCGCCGACCCGCCGGTGGCCGCGGACCTCTTCGCCGTGGGCGTGCTGGGCGCGCTGCTCGTCTCGGGCCGGCTGTCCTCGCGCGGGCACGCGGCGGAGGAGCCGCCTCATGGCCACGCTCGGGAGGTGCCACCGCTGCCGGCGGGCACCCCGTCGGCGCTGTCACGCGTGCTGCTCAAGGCCATGGCGCGCCGCCCGGGGGACCGTTATGCCAGTGCGGCCGAGCTGCGCGCGGCCTTGCAGGCATCGGTGGCGCTCGACGGCGGCGTGGCGCCTCCAGTGGCCCTGGAGCTGGAGCGGCTTCCCAGTTGGTACACGCTCCGGGGGCCGCCGGGGGCCGCGCCCGCCTCCAGGTAGGGCGGCCTGGCTGTCTCGGCGGGGCGTCATGCCTTGCGTCTGGCGGGGCCCTCCTCGTTAATCCACTTCAGTTCCCATGGCCTCCGACCCCGACGACAAGCTTCCTCCCCAGGGCCGCTTCAACCGCCTGCGCAAGCTGGCAGGCCTCTCCGTGCAGGTGGGCACGGATGTGCTCAAGAGCGGCGCGAAGCGCCTGTCCGGGAGCACGCCCGACCTGCTCAGCAAGGAGGCCGCGGAGAAGCTGGTCTCCACCCTGGGCGAGCTCAAGGGGGCCGCCATGAAGATGGGACAGGCCATCTCCATGGACCCGGACCTGCTCACCCCCGAGGTGCGGCAGGTGCTGGCGCGGCTGCAGAACCAGGCGCCCTCCATGTCCTACGCGCAGGTGTCGCGCGTGGTCGAGGCGGAGCTGGGCGCGCCGCCGGAGTCGCTCTTCCGCGAGTTCAGCGAGGAGCCGTTGGCGGCCGCGTCGCTGGGGCAGGTGCACCGCGCGGTGCTGGAGGACGGCCGGGCGGTGGCGGTGAAGGTGCAATACCCCGGCATCGACGTGTCCCTGGCCAACGACATGGCGAACCTGGGCATCGTGGCGAAGACGGCGTCGACAGTGCTGCGCGTGTCCGATGCAGGCGCCTACTTCCAGGAGTTCCGCGACGAGATGCTCCTGGAGTTGGACTACCGCCGCGAGGCCGAGTTGGCCGAGGGCTTCGCGCGCAGCGTGGCGAAGCTGCCGGAGCTGTGTGTGCCCGCCGTCATCTCCAGCCACAGCGCGAAGCGGGTGCTGACGCTGGAGCTGCTGGAGGGGCTCACCCTCAAGGACTGGCTGCCGACGAATCCCTCCAACGAGGCGCGCTTCCGCGTGGCGCGCCAGCTCATCCTCGCCACCTACGGGCCCTTCTTCGGCGCGGGCGAAATCCACGCGGACCCGCACCCGGGCAACTTCATGGTGATGCCGGACGGGCGGCTGGGCTTGCTGGACTTCGGCTCCATCAAGCGCTTCTCCCCGCGCTTCGTGGACGTCAACCAGCGCATGCTCCGGCAGACGATGCGCATGGAGCCGTTGGACATCCTGAGCCTGAGCCGGGAGGTGGGCTTCACCGTGGAGCTTCCGGACGAGGAGGCCGAGGACCTCATCACCGAGGTGCTGCGCATCGCCGGACGGCCCATGCGCCTGCCGGACTACGACTACGCGGTCTGCGAAATCAACCGCGACATGCGCCACCACTTCTCGCGCAACGCGCCGCGCTTCCTGAAAATCAGGCCGCCACCGGAGGCGATGATGTTCTTCCGCTCCACCGGCGGGCTGGCGCAGAACCTGAGGCTCATCGGCGCGCGGGGGGACTTCCGCGCGGTCTTCCTGGAAGTGACGGACCTGCCCGCGTGAGGCCGGCGCCGCGCTAACGCGCGGCCTGCACGGCTTCCGAAGCCGCGGGCTTGAGGTGGAGCGCTTCCAGCCGCTGGGCCAGCTCCTCGCCCTGCACGCTCTTGCAGATGTAGCCGTCCGCGCCCGAGGCGCGCGCCAGGGCGCGCAGCTGGGATTCGTCCGACGCGGAGTAGAGGATGAACTTCGTGCCCTTGGGCGCCTGACCGCGCGCGAGCGTGAGCACCTTGTCGCCGCTGAGCGCGGGGATGTTCACGTCCAGCAGCACCAGGTCCGGCTGGGTGGTGCGCACCAGGTTGGACACGCCCAGCGAGGAGCGGTGGGTGCGGACGTCGAAGCCGAAGGCGGAGAGGGTGCGCTCCACGAGGGAGAGCTGGTCCTGGTCATCGTCCACGATGAGGACGCGAATCTTCGTCTCCGGCATGGCTTCCCCCTTCAGCGTGCGGATGGCACTGCGGGTGTTTCCTGACGGGGGAAGTATCCTCCAGACGTCATTCCCTGTCGCCCCCCACATGAGGGAATCCCCTTAGCGGGGTTGAATCGCAGGGGGCGAACAGGGGAGGGTGGAAGGGCCATGGAATCGGAACGCATCCGGGTGGCCATCCTGGAGGACCAGCAGGTCTTCCGGGAGGCCCTGGTGGCTGTGCTGGAAGGCGCGGGCATGGACGTGGTGGCGGACTTCGGGGAGCCCGCGCCGTTCTTCGCGCGCGTGCGCGAGACGCTGCCCCATGTCGCGCTGGTGGACCTGCGCCTGGAGCTGCCGGGGTGGGAGGCGTCCACCAGCGGGATGTCGGCGCTCCAGTGTCTGCATGACTTCTTCCCGGCGGTGAAGCCGCTGGTGCTGTCGGGCCACCGCGAGGCGGAGGTGGTGGAGCAATGCCTCCAGGCGGGCGCGGCCGGCTACCTGTGGAAGCAGAACGTGGGCTGCGCGGAGGTGGTGGAGGCGGTGGAGCGGGTGGTGCGTGGCGAGCGGCTGCTGCCCGCGGGGCTGGCGTGGCCGCGGCCGGAGGCGTCGCCTCGGGGCGAGCTGGACCGGCTGACGCCGCGTGAGCGCGAGGTGCTGGGCTACATCGCCGCGGGCGCGGACAACCTGCGGATCGCCGCACGCCTGGGCATCACCGAGCGCACGGTGAAGGCGCACATCACCGCCATCTACAAGAAGGTGGGCTCGGAGAACCGCACGCAGCTGGCGGTCCTCGGGTGCCAGTTGGGTGTGCAGCGCCCGGCAAGCGTCTGAGCCCGGAGGGCTTGCGCGTCAGACCGCTGGCCACTGGGAGCGCGCCACGACTGGTGGCACCGTCGAGGTGCCTGGGCGTCAGGCGCGCTCGCGCCTTCCCCCCCACGCCAGGGCGTCCGCTGGGGGCCAGGGCAGCGCTGCTGGCTGCCCTGGCCCACCGTGTGGAAAGCGGGTGCTTCAGCTCCCGGCGGCGCGCGGCGCGGGCAGGGAATCCCAGCGCGGCGCGCCCAGGTGCTGGAGGAACCAGATGCACGCCAGGTCCACCATCTGCGTCAGCGTGCCGGGCTCCTCGAAGCGGTGCGTGGCGCCGGGGATGACCTCCAGGCGCTTCTCCGTCGTCAGCGCAGCGTAGGTGCGGCGGTGGGGCTCCTGCGCGGACGTGTCCTCCGCGCCGACGATGAGCAGGGTGGGCGCGCGCACGCGGGCCAGCGCCGCCCCCGGCTGCGCCAGGCGTCCGCCCCGGCACACCACCGCGTCCACCGCCTCCGGCCGCATCGCCGCGGCGGCCAGGGCCGCGGCCGCGCCCGTGTACGCCCCGAAGTAGCCGATGCGCAGGGCGCTGGTGCGAGGCGCGCGCCGCAGCCAGCGCGCCACGCCCGCCAGGCGTCCGCCGAAGAGGCCCAGGTTGAAGCGCAGGTCCCGCTCGCGGCAGGCCTCCTCTTCCGCCGCCGTCAGCAGGTCCACCGCCAGGGTGGCCAGCCCCTCGTTCTGCAGCATCCGGGCGACTTCCTGGTCCATGGCGCCGCGGCGGCTGCTGCCGTGGCCCCGGACCATCACCACCACGCCGGTGGCGCCCGGTGGAACCTGGAGCAGGCCCCTCAGCTCCACCCCTTCCTCCACGGGGATGCGGACCTCTCCGTCCGCGGCGGGCGGCGTCCAGCCTCCCGTGCCTTGCGGCTGGGTCACCAGCCCGCGGACCGCCTTCTCCGAGCCTTCATCCGACCTGCGTGAACCCTGCTTCTTCATGCGGAGTCCCTCCTCTTCGTCGGACTGCGTCGCTGCCGTGCTACACGCGCTACGGACTGGAAGATTGCAGAAGCCGTGCCAGGGTTTCACCGGACACGGGGTGCTCCCATTCTACCAGCGCTTCTCTGGCGCGGTGCGGTGGGGCCGGTGACACGTGGCGGACAAGCAGGTGACCCCACCTGTGGGGTCCTGTCGTTTTTACCGGTGGGCCAGGATGAGCTCAAAGGGGCCGGGCAGGACTTCGGCGTCCTTGAAACCCGTCTCGTCCAGGACGCGCAGGTAGTGCTCCACCTCGCGCAGGCGGCTCACGCAGGTGTCCACGCCCATGAGGAAGTAGGACCAGAAGAACTGGGCCGCCAGCCGCTCCGGGGTGCGGAACTCCTCGCAGATGAGGACGCGGCCACCGGGCGGGAGCGCGTCGCGCGCGGCCACGAGCAGCGCGCGCGCCGTGTCCGCGGGCCAGTCATGCAGCACCCGCACGAAGCAGAGCGTGTCGTAGCCGCCGGGCAGCGGCTCCCGGAGGAAGTCTCCGCCCTGGAAGCCCAGGCGCTCGGGGGAGAGCCCAAAGCGCTCGCGGGTGCGCGCCACCAGCGGCTCGGTGGCGGGCAGATTGAACACGTCCACGTGAAGGCCCGGGTGCTCGCTCGCCAGGTGGGCGGCCAGCGTGCCGTCGCCCCCGCCCACGTCGAGCACGCGGCCGCCGCGCTCCCAGAGACGGTCGCGGTGGGCGCGGAGCGTCTCCAGGATGGGGGGCAGGCCCGCGGCCATGCTGGCCTCGAAGCCCGCCACCTGCTCGGCGGTGCGCGGAGGCCAGTCGAAGGCGGCGGGGGGCATGGAGCGCTCACCGCGCAGCACCTGCGGAAGCCGCCCGTGCAGCTCGTGCCAGGCGTAGCGCTCCCGGTCCTTCTCCAGGGACTGCGGGCCCAGCACGGCCTGGGCGGCGGCGCGCAGGCCCGGGACGGCCTGGTAGCGCGCGGATTCCAGCGCGTCGGTGGGCTGCTCGCGCCGCACCAGCCCCAGGCTCTCCAGGCAGTCGAGCAGCTTGTAGAGCCGCGCGGGCACCAGCCGGTGCCGCGCCGCCAGCTCGCCCAGGGTGACGGGGCCCGGCTCCAGGGCGTCCAGCAGCCCCAGGTCCAGGGAAGCCTCCAGGACGTCCACGGCGCGGGCGCCGTTGTACAGCAGGTGGAGCAGTGCGCGAGGGGTGGAAGCCAGGGCCGTGGCCTCCTCCTTCATGGCTGTTCCACCTGCATCCTGGCGGCGTGCGCCATGGGGCAGCCGCCGCCGGGAGGGGCCCGGTTGGCACCCGGGGCGATGCCGCCCTCGCGCTGCCATCCGGACGTCAGCTCCAGCCGCACGTCCCAGAGCTGGCGGAACAGCGGCAGCATCATCCGCCCCGCGAGCACCTGCGTGGGCAGGCCGTCCAGGGCCTTCACGGTGCGGTCCACGCCAATGGTGCGGCGCACCAGCTGGAAGTGGGCATGGAGCCAGCCCTGGAAGGCCTCGTCCATGTCCACCAACTGCTCGCAGATGCGCTTCAAGTCGTCCGGGCCACCCGAGGTGTACACGGACGCCAGCGCCAGCCCGCGCCGCACGAGCAGCCGGTCCAGGGCGCCTTCCAGTCCCTGCGCCACCCGCCGCAGCATGTTGTAGCCGGGGGACTCCTGGCCGCTGCCGTTGCCCAGGCTGCGCCGGATGACCTGGTAGGTGTCCGGCGTCATCGTCTCCAGGATGGCCAGCTCCTGCTTCACCGCCTGGAGCACCCGGCAGATGCGCTCCAGCCGCGACGAGGCGGCCCACAGCGCGTCCCGGTCCAGCTCGGCCACGACTTCCACCGCTTCGCGCGAGGCCAGCTTCAGCCAGAGCTCCTGCGCCTGGTGCACCACCTGGAACATCAGCTCGTCGTGGGCGACGCGCTCGCCGTCCGGCGCCTGCAGCGACAGCAGCGTGGGTGTCTTGAGGTAGACCTCGTAATCGAGCTCGCCCTTGCCCACCCACTTCTTCAAGAGGGGGTTGAAGAGAGGCTCTGCCAGCTCGAGTCGTAGTTTTTCGGCGTGACTGTAATCGATGGACGCGCTCATACGGCCCTCCTGAGTAGGGGGAGCTCGGAAGGTGTGGAATCGCGGGCCCCGTCCCAACGGGACCCGCGGGCATGTCATCCGGCGTTCAGGTGGTGGGAGCGGGCGTCGGGGTGGGCGGCCGGGGCTTCAGGTGGAAGGCGCGCAGGCGCTGTGCCAGCTCCTCGCCCTGCACGCTTTTAGAGATATATCCGTCCGCACCGGACGCGAGCGCCAGTGAGCGCAGCTTCGATTCGTCGGATGCTGAATAGAGGATGAACTTCGTCTTCGGCAGCGCGTACTGGCGCGCCAGGTTGACGACCTTGTCGCCCTTGAGCGCGGGGAAGTTCACGTCGATGAGGACGAAGTCCGGCTCCACCGAGCGGACGAGGTTGGAGACACCCAGCGCGGAGGTGTGCGTGAGCACCTCGAAGCCGTAGGCGCTCAGCGAGCGCTGTACGAGGTCGAGCAGGTCCGGGTCGTCGTCCACCACCAGGACGCGCGCTTTTTCTTCAGACATGGGTTCTCCCTAGATGCTTTCGAATCATCTCGAGCAACTGGTCACGATCAAGGGGCTTGGTGAGGTACGCGGTGCAACCGGCCGCGTGCGCCTTGTCCTGGTACTCCCGCCCCGCGTGTGCCGTCACCGCGATGACGGGTACATTGGCCGCGGCGGGTAGGGCTCGCAACCTGCGGGTGACTTCCCAGCCGTCCAGGCGGGGAAGCGACAGGTCCATCAGGATGAGGTCCGGGGCGTCGCGGATGGCGCGCTCCAAGCCGTGCTCGCCGTCCTCCGCTTCAATGACTTCGAAGTGGCCGTTGAGGTAGCGGCGGACGATGTCGCGGTTCTGCGCGCTGTCCTCCACATAGAGGATGCGGGCCAGCTTGCCGGCGCTGGCGGCGCGCTGGGACAGCAGCAGGCCCTTGGCCTGGGCGATGACATCCTCCAGCGCGTGGCCGCCCTTCTTCACGAAGCCGGCGAAGCCGTCACGCAAGAGGGCCTCTTCCTCCGCGGAGAGCGTCTTGCCGGTGAGCACCACCACGGGCACCTGGAGCTTCTCCGCGCGCAGCCGGCGCAGGACCTCGAAGCCGTCCAGGTTGGGCATCATCAAATCCAGCACCACCAGGGCGGGCGGGGACACGCGCGCTTTGAGCAGGGCGTCCTCGCCGCTGCGGGCCTCGGAGGTGGAGAAGCCGGCGCGGCGCAGGTTGCGGCTGACCAGCTCGCGGGTGGCCGAGTCGTCGTCCACCACCAGCACCTCACCCACGCTGGTGGAGGTGCCGGAGGACTGATGGAGGCTGCGCTGCACCACCTCCACCAAGCGGTCCGGCTCCACCGGCTTGACGAGGTACTCGCACGCGCCCAGGGAGAAGCCGCGCGCGCGCTGCTCCTCCACGGAGATGAGGATGACGGGGATGCCGGCCAGCGAGGGCTCGCTCTTGAGCTGGCTGAGCACCGACCAGCCGTCCAGCTTGGGCAGGTGGATGTCCAGGAGGATGGCCTGGGGCCGCAGCTCGCGGGCCCGCTTGAGGGCGGCGATGCCGTCCTCGGCCACCACCACCTTGAAGCCCGCGGGCTCCAGTTGTCCGGCCACCAGCTGCTGGATGAGCGGGTCGTCGTCCACCACCAGCACCGTGCTGCCCGGCTGGGCCATGGTGCCCACGTGCTGGGCCACTTCCGACACGGGCACGCCGCGCTCCAGGTGCGGCCCGCCGCCGTTGTCCGGCGTCTCCAGCGTGGTGGGCAGGCGCACCGTGAAGGTGGTGCCGCGGCCCAGCGTGGACGTCACGGTGACATTGCCGCCCAGCACGCGGGACAGCTCCCGGACGATGGCCAGCCCCAGGCCGGTGCCGCCCACCTTGCGCGTGGTGGAGCCGTCCACCTGGCGGAACTTCTCGAAGATGAAGGGCAGCTCGTCGGACGGGATTCCGACGCCGGTGTCCTCCACCGTCATGATGACTTCGCTGCCCGCGGGCACCAGGCTCAGCGCCACCTCGCCCGCGTCGGTGAACTTGGCGGCGTTGCTGAGCAGGTTGAGCATGATCTGCCGCAGCTTCAGCGCGTCCGAGCGGAGCATGCGGGCGGACGGGTCGATGTTGGTGGTGAGGGCCACGTCCTTGCCCTTGAGGTACTCCTTCACCGTGGCCAGGCACTCCTCGGCCAGCTCCTGCACGTCCACCTGCTCGGTGACGACCTCCACGCGGCCGGACTCAATCTTGGACAGGTCCAGGATGTCGTTGATGAGCGCCAGCAGCGTCTTGGCGTTCGTCTTCACGACGTTGAGGTCGCGGCGGCCGTGCGCCGTCAGCCGTTGGCCCTCCTCGCGCATCAGCAGGTCGCAGTAGCCGATGATGCCGTTGAGCGGGGTGCGGATTTCGTGGCTGAAGTTGGCCAGGAACTCGCTCTTGAGGCGGGCGGCGGCTTCGGCTTCCCGGGCGCGCTCCTCCTCGTTGCGCTTGGCCACCGCCAGCTCCTGGGCCAGCCGGTCCAGGTCCTCGTTCTGCTGACGGATGATTTCCATCTGCAGCGCGCGCTGCTGGTAGGACGCCAGCGAGCGGGCGGACACGGCGCGGGTGCGCTTGATTTCCTCCAGGCTGGCGGCGAGCTGCTTGTTGGCCGCCTCCAGCTCCGCCTTGGACGCGCGCAGCATCTCTTCGTGATGCTTGCGCTCGGTGATGTCCTCGGTGACGCCCATCACGTAGCGGGCCACGCCGTGCTCGTCGAGCAGGGGCAGCTTGCGCGTGGCGAAGATGCGGTCCACGCCGTCGGCGCGGGCCACCTCCTCGAAGGACTTCATCTGCTTGGTTTCGAGAATCTCCGTGTCGATGGCGATGAACGACTCGGCCTGCTCCTTGGGGAAGTAGTCGTGGTCCAGCTTCCCCAGCAGCCATTCCTTGGTGACGCGGAAGGCGTCCGCGAACGTCTTGTTCGCCACCACCAACCGGCGCGTCTGTGCGTCCTTCACGAAGAGGACGAACGGAATCGCGTCGATGATGTTCTCCATCAGGTAGTTGGTGCGCTCCAACTGCACCGCGGTGGCGGTGTGGCGGCGGCGGTCCGCCGTCATCCGCAGCTCGCGCTGCACCACGGGCGCCAGGCGGCTGAAGCGGTCCTCGGTGATGTAGTCGAGCGCTCCGGCGCGCACGCTGGCCTCCAGCGTGGCCTCGCACCAGTCGCGCGACAGCACCACGAAGGGCAGCTCCTTGCCGTGCTTGCTCCACAGCGCCTGGACCTCGGCGAAGCCCATGTCGGGGACTTCCGAGCCGCACAGCACCAGGCCCCACGTGCGTGACAGCGCGGCCTCCGCCGCGGCCGCCGTGGTGGCGCGCTCCGTCACCACCGCCACGCCCGCGTGCTGGAGGGCTTCCTCCACGCGTTGGCACTCACGCTCGCTGGCCACGAGCAGGAGCGATGCATTGTCCGCCGGAGAGTCAGAGGGAGGCTGCGAGGAGGCCATGGCTCAGTTCGCCCCGAAGACCAGCGCGGTCAGCGTGGTGTTGATGTGGAACCCCGAATAGATTTCGAAGTGCACGTTCATCCCAGCGGCGGTTGGCGCGGCCTTCAGCGTTTCCGCCAGTTGCTGCGCGGTGTTGGTGGCGCTGGCGTACCACATGCGTCCACCACAGTGAAAAAGCAGGGCGGCCTGGGGGTTCTGGACCCTGCGGGGTACCTCGTCGGTGAAGAAGCTGCGCGTCATGCCAGCCATGTCCCCCAGCTTCATCAGCTCCAGCTCGGTGCCTTCCTCCAGCAGGTTGGCGAAGAGGATGGAGCCATCCTCCTGCGGGCTCCAGGCGGCGCGGATGAAGTACTCCCGGCCCACGCGCAGCGCGGTGGGGCGCACGGCGAAGCCCCGGGGCGTGCCGAACTCCAGCTCCTCCACGCCCACGCCCAGGATTTCCGCGTAGCGCTTGGCCGCCGGGTGCCCGTCGATTTCGAGCGCGCGGGTGTGGCTTTCATCCACCTTGGTGATGGTGAGCTTCTCACCGGTGGGCACGTACCAGTGGGAGCGGAGCGCGGCCCAGGGCGCGCTCGTCTTGAAGAGGGCCACCAGCACCGCGTCGGTGGCGACCTCGCCATCCACGTGCACCATGGCGGACTGCTTGGCCGGGTCGCGGTTGGCGTCGCTGGCGCCGCCGCCCACCAGCACCAGCGTCTGGCACTTCTCCAGGATGCCGAGCAGCAGCTCTTCCTTCTTGTAGCGGAAGCCGTCGTCAATCACGAGGCCGACGAACCGGCGCGGGTCCAGGTCCTGCTGCCGCACGCCCAGGTCCTCGCACGCGCGCTTGATGGCGGCCGCGCCCGCGCTGATGGCGTCCACGGACAGGCCGGTGCCCAGGCCCAGGCCCACCTCGAAGTCACCGAAGAGGGCGCTCATCACCACGCTGCCCTCGTGGATGCCAGTGTTGTCCAGTTCGCCCGCGGTGGTGGCGCCAATCAGGCGCGTGTCCGCCGGCAGCCGCTGACGCACGGCGCGGTTGAGCGCGAGCTGGTCACGCTCCCGCGAGGCGAACATCGTCACCAGGCGGGGCGTGTCGCTGCCCAGTTGACTCAGGAGGTCCTCCGCGGCGGCATCTGGCTCCCTCAGCGTGGTGCGAGCCGTCTGCATCTTGACCTGAGCCATGGAGGAACTCCGAGGTGCGCGAGCGGGGGTTAGAGGCCGCTGCCGGGGTGCCGAGTATGACAGGCGCCGGTGCACTGCTGGAAAGACTCGGCGCCGCCCCCCACATACATGCTCTCGATGGGGCCGAATTGTGCCACGTGACTGTCAGGATAGCTCTTATGGCAGGACAGGCAGGCGGCCTTGCTGGTGCGCTGGATGCTCTCCTTCGTCAGGTGGCATGACGAGCACTGTTGGAGCGGTGCGTCAAAGCGGTTGGACCGCGAGTGGATGAAGTGGGTGCGCACGAAGATGGGGCCCTCCAGCTCGAAGGCGAGCGGGGCGTGGCACCCGGCGCATGCGGCGCGGTTGTCGTTGGCGTGCAGCACCACGCCCAGCTCACCGCCCTTGCTGTGGCAGGAGGTGCAGGGGCCGGTGGTGTGCTTGGGCTGGGTGCGCTGCGGGGTCCCCACCTGGATTTCAATGGTCGTCGACCCGGGGAGGTCCTCGCCCAGGTACACGCGGCGGCCCTTCACCGTCACCAGGTAGGTGCCGGGGGCCGCGTTGTCCGGCAGCTTGAACTGCCAGGTGTCCGTGTTGGGTTGGTTCCAGAGGTTCGGGTCGATGAACGCGCCGCCGAAGAGGACGTTGGCGAAGGGCAGGGTGGCGAACTGTGAGAAGACGCCGTCGCGCTCGGGCGTGGCGACGACCTGCTCATCCACTTCGGGGTCCAGGAACGCCTCCAGCGCGACGATGGAGCGGATGGGCTGGATGTTCTGCGCCGGCCCGATGATTTGCGTCATCAGCATCCGCTCGCGGTGCTTGCGCCGGTAGTAGGTGGTCGTCGCGTCGAAGAAGGCCCGGTAGTACTGCAGCCCGGATTCGGTGCCGTCGGGGGCCACTTCGTTGTAGGGCGGCAGGTATCCCTTGTCGTGGAGCCGGTTGCCCGCACCGTCCCGCAGGGTGAGCTGGAAGCTGATTTCCGTGCCGGGGGCATAGGTGCCGTCCGGGCGAGGCGGGGTGAGGGCCTCCACGCCAATGCGGAAGCCGTAGGAGTAGCGCGCGTCGCGCACCTGCTCGACCGGGATTTCGTAGGGCGCGGCCGGACGCAGGCTCCAGCGCAGGCGCAGCGTGCGGGTGTCGGAGCGCAGCGTGAGCGTCTGACGCTGGGCGTGCTCGTACGCGTTGCGCAGCTCCAGGATGGCCTCTTCCTCGAACTGGGTGGAGGCCGAGCAGTCGTCGGGCGTGGCGCAGCCGGAGGCCGTCTGGATGCCGCGGAAGCGGCGGATGAAGAAGTCATCCATGCCCGCACGGCGCTGATGCTCGGTGCCCGCGTTGAGCAGGATGGGGACGCCGGTGAGCCGGCCGCGCGAGTCCACCGGCTCCACGATGAAGTGGCTGGGCAGGTCCATCCACGCCGCGTTCCGGAAGAAGCGGCGGCGGGTGTAGGGCCCCGGGGCGCCGATGGACTCCTGGTCCACCTGACGCACGCCCCACCAGCCCAGGCCGCCGAAGTCGCTCTGGGCGATGAGGTTGCGCAGGCCCTCGTCCTTGGTGGACGTGACGAAGGTGCGGATATCAATCTGGTTGATGAAGAAGGTGGAGCCCTCGCGCACGCGCAGCGGCTGTCCCACGCCGTTCTTCACCTCGAGCGCTAGCGCCACCGCGGGCGTCTTGTTGCCGGGCCAGGGCCAGCCACCGAGCAGCGACTGGGGATCCGCGTCCAGCAGCGTCTTCTCCGCGGACCCCGTGTCCAGCGAGCGTGTCTCCAGTGCGCGTGTCTCCAGCGAGACCGCGTCCGGCGCCTGCGTGTCCAGCGAGGCTGCGTCCGGGGTGTCCTGTCCGCCGCAGGCGAGCATCAGCCCTGCGAGCGACGCGAGCAGGGCCCGGGGGGCTCCAAGTCCACCCATGGTGCAACTCCTCGTACGTGTAAAAGCCGACGCCGCCATGGCGTCTGGGGCCAGTGGGCCGTGTTACCCGTCGCCTGTGGGGCGGTGTGGGCCGGGCCTCTCCCGTTTCCGGGTTTCCCCGGTTCAGGTCTTTTTAGCCGTACGAAGATTATCTGCAACGAACAGATTTGTTCAACTTCTGGGAAAACAATCCGCCTGGGGTCAAACCTGCTGTGTTTTCAAGGAGATGAATGCCTGCCCCGCAGGGCTGCCTCACCCACAAGGTCATACCTGCACTTCATTCACTGAGCAGGATTCCTTGTTTGTCCTGCGGGGAAGCTCAATCGTGAATTCCGAACCTTCCCCGGTTCGGCTCTGGACGTGGATGGTGCCCCCGTGGGCCTCGACGAGCTGGCGGACGATGTAGAGCCCCAGGCCGGTGCCGGGGTGCTGCCCGCCGGCATGGACGCGCTGGAATCGGCGGAACAGGCGCTGCTGTGCTTCCACGCCAATGCCGATGCCGCCGTCCCGGATGGCCAGGCGGACGCAGCGGGTGTCGGCCTGGACGCGAAGCTCCACGGGGTGGCCGCGGCCGAACTTGAGGGCGTTGCTCAGCAGGTTGGTGACGACGCGGTCCAGGCGCTGCCGGTCCCACTGGCCGGTGGCGCCTTCCTCCACGCGGATGCTGAGGGCGCAGCCCGCGGCGCTGGCCTGGTCGCGGTGGCGCTCCACCACCTCGCGCACCAGGTGCGCCAGGTCCAGCGGCTCCGTGTCCAGCACCATGCGGCCCGCTGACAGGCGGGACAGGTCCAGGAGGTTGTGCACCAGCCGGCCCAGGCGCCGCGTTTCGCCCTCGGCTCCGGCCAGGCCGTCGCGCAGCCGCGTGTCGGAGGTGCCGGCGCTCTGCATGGACAGGCGCCGCAGCCGTAGCTGGAGCGAGCTGAGTGGGTTGCCCAGGTCATGCGCGGCGATGCCGATGAGCTCCAACGCGTCCTGCGCTTGCCCCAGCAGCCGGGCGTTGTCGAGCGCGAGCGCGGCGCGCGCCGCCAGCTCCTCCATGAAGGCCCGGTCCACCTGGCCGAAGCGGCGGTGCGTGCCGGTGGACAGCAGGCACAGCGCGCCCAGCACGCGGGAGCCCACCGCCAGCGGCACCGTGAGGGCGGACGTCACGCCCAGCGCGCACAGCAGCTCGCCGTGTGCGCTGCCTTCCAGCGCCGGCGGGAGGCGGGCGCCGTCCAGCTCCGGGAGCAGCTCGCTGCGGCCCGTGCGCACCACGCGGGAGGGGCCCACCTCGCCATCCTCCGGACAGCGCAGCAGCGGCTCCCACATGCGGTGGGTGGCGGCGATGTCCTCGCAGGCCACCGCGTGCGGACGCACCGTGCCGTCCTCGGAGGAGAGGAAGAGGATGCAGGCGTCGGCCACCTCGGGCACGCACAGCCGGGTGAGGGCCTCGCCCACTTCGCGCGCGCCAGACAGCGGCTGGAGCACGCGGCCGGCTTCCGCGAAGAGCGCCTGGGCCCGCTCCATCCGGCGGCGCTCGGTGATGTCGCGTGTCACCTTCACGAAGCCGCGCAGCCGCCCGTGCGCGTCGTACAGCGCGGTGAGCAGCGTCTCCGCCCAGAAGCGGCTGCCGTCGCGGCGCACCCGCCAGCCCTCCGCAAGCAGGCGCCCCTCGCGCGCGGCCCGCTCACGGTGCGCGCGGGGTACGCCCGCGGCCACCTCGTCCACCGGGTAGATGCGGTCCGCGTCGCGTCCGGCAAGCTCCACCTCGGACCAGCCCGTGAGGCGCTCGGCGCCCGCGTTCCACGCCGTCACCCGGCCGTGCTGGTCCAGGAAGCACAGCGCATAGTCCGTCACCCCGTCCATGAGGAGCTGCAGGTGCTGCTCGCTGGATTGGTGGCGCGCATGCAGCGGCGCCAGCGCGCGGTGGAGCACGAAGCCCAGCGCCGCCACGCAGGCCAGACCCAGCAGCCCCGCCAGGACGGCCTGGGGCTGGGCGCCGTGGCCCGGGGGCATGCTGGCTTGCGCGTAGACGGCGGACAGCAGCGTCGCGAGCAGCAGCAACCCGGCGAACAGGCAGGCGGACAGGCCGGCGCTCACTCGCTGGGCGAACGTCCAACGGCGCATCATGTGGTGACTCCCCCCCAAGGCACCCTTCCAGGCGTGCCGTCGGTGAGGAAAGCATCACCCAGACTGCCTGCTGGAAGACATCGTCCTGGTGGACGGGGTGGGTCCACCCCAGGGGCGCTCGGACGGTGCGGTGCGGGCCTCCGGAGGGCGCTCCGTCCGACGAAAGGCCGTCACGGGAAGCCGTCATGGAATGGCCTTCGTCCGGACAGGGGGTTATGAGCGGACGCTCCATGTCTCTAGTCGAAGGTTCGAAGGTCCGTTACCTCCCGCAGCCCGAATGGGGTGTGGGGCATCTGTTGTCGCTGCAGGAGGAGGGCGCCAAGGCGCTCGTCGCCTTCCCCGCTCGGGAAGACGCCCCGGTGCTGGTGTCCACCAAGGGTGGAGCCCTGGTGCAGTACCCGCTGCCTCCAGGCGAGCCGGTCATCACCTACAAGGGCCGCCTGGCGCTGGTGGTGCGCGAGGAGCCGGGGGCGCGCGGCCTGCGCCGCTACGTGCTGCGCTACGTGGAAAACGACGAGGAGGACGAGCTCCCCGAGTCCTCGCTGCGCGCGCTGCCGCCCCGCTCCGACCTGCTGTCCACCCTGCGCGAGGGCCGCGTGGGCGAGGCTCGGGCCTTCACGCTGCGCAAGCAGGCGCTGGTGCTGGACGACGAGCGCCGCTGCGACGCGCTGGGCGCGCTGCTGGCCAGCCGCATCATGGTGAAGCCGCACCAGGTGGGCGTGGTGCAGCGCGTGTTGTCCGCCAGCCGTCCGCGCTTCGTGCTGGCGGACGAGGTGGGCCTGGGCAAGACGATTGAGGCGGGCATGGTGTTCAGCGCGCTGCGCCTGTCCGGACTGGCGCGCCGCTGTCTGGTGGTGGCGCCCAGTCACCTCACCGTGCAGTGGCTGGTGGAGCTGTTCCACAAGTTCAACCAGCTCTTCACGCTGATGGATTCGGACCGCTACGCGCAGTCCCTGAAGGAAGCGCCGGAGGTGTCTCCCTGGGCACGCTTCCCCCTGGTGGTGACCAGCCTGGAGATGCTCCAGCGCAGCGAGGAGCACCGCCGCGCGCTGGCCGGTGAGGACGCCTTCTGGGATTTGGTCATCATCGACGAGGCGCACCACCTCAAGGGCGAGCGCGCCTTCGAGGCCGCGCAGGTGCTGGCGAAGAACACGTGGGGCCTGTTGCTGCTCACCGCCACGCCCATGCAGTTGGACCCGGCCGAGTACCACGGCCTGCTCACCCTCATCGACGCGGCCACGGCGCCCTCCGTCGCGGGCTTCGAGGAGCGCCTCAAGCGTCAGGAGGAGCTGTCCGCCGCGGTGCGCGCGCTGATGGAGGGCGGCAAGCCGTCCGCCGCGGTGCAGGCGCTGGCGAAGCGCTTCCCCGAGGACGCGAAGCTGTCCTCGCTGAAGGACCGGGACGCGCTGCTGCAACACCTGTCGGAGACGTACAGCCTCAGTGACCGGCTGGTGCGCAACCGCCGCGCGGTGGTGGGCGGCTTCTCCACGCGCCGGCTGCACCGCCACCCGGTGACGCTGCCCGCCGAGGAGCTGAAGGTCCGCGACGCCGCGCTGGCGGTGCTCGCCGGGGCCAGCCTGCGCGGCGCGCCGCTGGGCAACGTGCTGCGCCGGCTGGAGTCCAGCCCCGCGGCCTTCGCGGGCGCGGTGCGCGCCAACCCCGTGTTCAAGGGCCACGTGGACGCGCTGCGGCTGCCCTCGCGCGACGCGAAGTTCAGCGCCTTCCTGGGCGTGCTGCGCGGCGTCTGGAAGTCGGAGCCGGCGGCGAAGGTGCTCGTCTTCACGGAGAGCCGCGACACGCTGGACGCGCTCCAGTCCGAGCTGGGCCGCGAGGGCGTGGAGGCGCTGGGCTATCACGGTGACTTGCCCCTGGTGGAGCGCGACCGGCAGGTGGCGCGCTTCCGTGACCCGGAAGGGCCCAAGGTGCTGCTGTGCACGGAGGTGGGCGGCGAGGGCCGCAACTTCCAGTTCGCGCACCACCTGGTGCACTACGACCTGCCTTGGAGCCCGGCCACGGTGGAGCAGCGCATTGGTCGGCTGGACCGCATTGGCCAGACGCACCCGGTGGAGATTCACGTCTTCGACCCGGCGGGCACGCTGGCCTCCGACGTGCTGATGCTGCTGGCGGACGCCGTGGGCGTCTTCGGCGAGACGGTGGGCGGCCTGGACGCGGTGTTGGAAGAGGTGGAGGCGCGGCTCGCCGAGCTGGCGCTGATGCCGCGCGAGGCCCGCATGGCCTACGCGCAGGAGCTGAAGGCCCGCGTGGAGGCGGCGCGCGCGCAGGTGAAGCGCGCCTATGACCCGCTCCTGGACGTGCGCAGCTTCGACCGGCCCGCGGTGGAGCGCCTGGTGAAGCGTGCCCAGGAGCGCATGGGCATCGAGGCCGACGAGGAGGACGAGGACGGCGAGGCGGAGGCGTCCGGCGTGGAGGATGGCCTGTGGGGCATCGCGCGCGACCTGGACGAGCGGCTGGAGGAGACGGTGACGGAGCTGGCGCGCCGGGTGGGCATCGGCGTGGACACCGACGAGCAGGTGGAGGCTTTCCAGGTGGCCTTCCAGTTCGGCCACGCGCTGAAGGTGGACGGACTGCCGGGCATCGACGTGATGGAGGACCGCACGCAACTGGGCACCTTCTGGCGCGACACCGCGGTGGAGGCGGAGGAGCTGGAGTACTTCGCCACCGGCCACCCGCTGGTGGAGGCGCTCTTCGGCTTCCTGCGTGACGGCCCCTACGGGCGCAGCGCCTTCCGCTTCATCGAGCGGCGTGGACCCCAGAAGGGACGCGGCGTGGAGCTGCTCTTCCACGTCCAGTTGCCGGAGCCGGAGGACACGTCCCCGGGAGCCCGCGTGCCCAGCCGCCAACTGGCGCGCTTCCTGGAGCGCACGTTGGTGCACGTCGCGGTGGTGGATGCGGGCGGCAAGCCCAAGTCCGACCCCACGCTGCTTCCCGCGCTGGAGAAGGAAGGGAAGTCGCTCAAGGGTGACGAGGTGTCGCTTGCCTTCCCCGGCTTCGCGGACTTCGTGGACGCGGCGGTGCCCGTGGGCCAGAAGGCCGCCGAAGCGGAGCTGGCGAAGCTGGCCACCCGGGCGCGCAAGGCCATTGAAGCCGAGCGCGACGCCGCCGTGGCCCGCATGCACCTGTCCCTGGGGCACCAGGGCCTCTCCACCGAGGCCGTGGAGGCGCAACTGGACGCGGAGCGCACCCACTACGCCCGGCTGCTGGACGCCCTGGCGGGTGCCAAGGTGGTGCTCGACTCCGCCTGCGGCTTCGTCCTCAACCGCTGAAGGCGCCTCGCCCAAGGTCCGCCTGTTGACGCGCTGCGCTGTATTGCTGGGACTTCAAGAATTGCTGATTTTGTTCTCCTAGTGAAATCGCGCGTCTTCAGGACAACGGGCCATTTGACCGATTCCTCAATCAACGAGAAATAGGATGGTGGAGGCTCGTATGATCCACCGAGGCACCCCACGCACACGACGTCAGTCGGGACAGGCCGCGGTGGAAGCGGCGCTGACCCTTCCGCTGGTGGTGTTCCTTGTCCTGGGGACACTGCAGCTCTTCATGATGCTCCAGGCCCGCATCCTGGCGCAGGTGGCGGCATACCGGGCGGTGCGCGCGGGCAGCATCAACCACGGCAACTGCCTGCCGATGATGCACGCGGCGCTGGTGACCATGCTGCCCACGGTGGCGCGCACGGACAGCTCGGCAACCCTGGCGGCGGCCTTTTCCCCCCGCCGTCACAACCAATTCCGGGTGCGCAACTCCTACGGGCGCGACTTCAACGAGCCATTGATTGAAATCGTCCGGGAGTCGCCGGATGCCGGCTGGGCGCAGGAGCTGACGGGGGGCGAGGACCTGCTCTTTGATCAGCCCACGGACAACGCGGCGGCGCTGCGGGCCCGCACGTTGGAGATACGCATGGTGGCCTGGTACTACATGCGCGTCCCCTTCGCGAACTGGGTGATGAGCCGCATGCTGCTGGCCCACTTCCGGCTCCGGCGCTACACGGCGGCCAACCCGCTGATGCCGGTGCAGCGCCGCTCCGCGTGGTGGGGCGAGACGAGCGCCACGCTGGGGCGCGACGGATGGCCCGGCGGTGATTTGGGCACGCGCATGGTGCGCTGGAGCGACCAGGGACACTTCGTGTTCCCCATCCAGGTCAACGCGGCCATGCGAATGATGACGCCCGTCATGTCCGAGTACTTCATGGGAGGTCCCGCGTGCAATCTCCACGGCTCGTGAGGCACTCGCGGCGAGGTCAGGCGCTGGTGCTGTTCGCGCTGACGCTGCTGCTGCTGACGTTGATGGTGCTGATGACGCTGGGCTTCGGCATGCGCGCCAAGGAGCGCGTCGAAATCCAGATGGCCGCCGACGCGGCCGCCTACAGCCAGGCGGTGGCCACGGCGCGCGCCTTCAACGCCATCGCGGTGATGAACCGCGCCCAGGTGGCGCACATGGTGGCCATGGCCGGCACCCAGTCGCTCATCAGCCACAGCAGCCAGGAATACGCGGCGCACGACGTGGCCTGCCCCGGCTCCATCCCGCCGCCGGTGTGGTTCGCCGCGGACGCGGCCGCCGCCGTGCAGGTGCAGCAACTCCAGGGGCGGGCCGGCAACCTGTTCCAGGCCGGGCTCAACATCTACGGCAAGCTCCTGAGCGAGCACATCGCGGAGCAGGAGCTCACCCGGCGTGTCGCGCAGGCGGTCAACTCGGAGCTCCGCGCGCCGTCCGCTGGCGCGGCCAAGAGCTTCTCCGAACTCAATGGTGGCAACGACGTCCCGGAGCGCGACGCCGTCATCCAGTCCATCAAGGCGGGCACCTATGGCTGCGGCGTGGGGGACGGCGCGCTCTGCCCTTCGGGCGGCGGCACCCCCGCGCTCAACGCCACCATGGGGAGCATGGGGTGGACGTGGGTCCACAACCGTCCGGGAGGCACCGCCGGCTTCGGCACCGGCGGCGCCGCCATCTCCACCAGCTTTCGCCGCTACGGCTCGGTGTCGCAGATGGACCCCGCGACGTATGACACCGTGTCGGGCCGCAACTCGACGGCGCATGACCACGGGCGCGTCGTCATCCCCACGCGCTGCACCCGAGCGCCGACGCTTCCGCCCATCGCGACGGATGCGTGGGTGATGTCCGACGAGGAGCAGACGCACGAGGACCAGCACGTCTACGGCGCGCGCATGCCCCCGGGCCAGGCGCCGGAGGACGGCAAGCCAACCTACGAGACGCACACGCTGGGCGCGTGCGTGGTATGCCCCGGCATCTGGCCCTACTCCGTTGGCTACAACGTGGACGAACTGCACGCGGGCGCGTCCAACCACTACGGCCAGCCCAAGCTGTACAGCATGCTGTACCGGGACTACGCGAGCGCGGAGCGCCGGGCCCGCCCGGACCCGTGGAACCTCTTCTTCCGCTTCCGCTTCGCGGGGACCGAAACAGAGTTCGACAACAGCAGCCCGCTGGGCCGCATCCGCCCCACGGGCCGCGAGGACGTGCACCGCAACCAGGTGGCCCTCTCCGCCGGCATGGTCTACTACCACCGGCCCCGGCCCGCGGCGCAGGGCGGCGGCTGGCGCGAGCCCCCCAACTTCCTCAACCCCTTCTGGCGCGCCACGCTGGTGAGCGCGGAGGGCGCCCGGGATGACCGGCCCGCGGACAGCCTGTCCGCCGCTGGCTTCTCCGGGCACGCGCGGGCGCTGCGAGAGCTGCACTCCGTGGGCTACCGGGGCGGTGGCCCCGGCGACAGGGGCTACTGACATGCGGGTTCGCCATGCACGAGGCCAGTCGCTGGTGGAGACGGCGCTGGGGGTGATGGTGTTCGTCACCATCCTGCTGTTCGGCATCTACTTCGCCGAGGTGGGCGCGCTGACGCTCAAGGTGCAGGAGGCCGCCAACTTCGCGATGTGGAACGCCACCGGTCGGGTGATGCACGACCCGCAGGACAACGAGTGGGGCCGACGGGGCACGGTGCTCGCCGCCGAGGCGGAGGCCAATGGCCGCTACGCGGACTTCGACGGACGTCAGCGCATGGGCCGCACGGGCGTGGCCGTCCAGCAGGCCATTGCCCGCGCGCAGCCCATCCAGGTGGATTGCCGCCCGGAGCTGCCGGGCACCGTGCGCGGCCTTTCCATGGCGGACGCCGACCCGGACCTGGCCGGCACCATCGCCATGGGGACGCAGGGCATGGGGTGCACCGCGTCCTCGAGCATTCGCGGCGTCCGGATTGGCCGCTATCTGGAGAATGGCCGGGAGGGGTTCTTCAAGGTGTCCCAGCGCCGGGCCGCTGATGCCTTCACGGTGTGCGCCGCCGGGCGCGCCTCGGGCGGCCGCTGCACGGCGCGCTTCGGCATGCTGCTGGATGACTGGGGGCTGGGCGGCGTGGAGGAGGGCCGGGCCTGCGCGCTCAACGTCAACGGCGCGCGCCGGTGCGCCAACCCGGACTACTACGAGTGGGCGCAGCGCGTGTACCGGGCCAACGGTGCGGGGGGGAACGCCGGATCTATGCTCGCGGCAATCACCGGCGCGGCCGGCGTCAACGAGGACCAGTTCTTCATGAGCTTCCGCGGCGAGGAGGACAACTACGAGGAGAACCTCGGCTCCACGCACGCCGGCGGCCAGACGCGCTGGGAGGTGACGCCTTTCGACGCGCCCAACATCCGCTCGTACAAGGTGGGCCGCGCGAACCACTGGCTCGGGGTGCCGCGGTGACGTGGCGCCGGGGGCTGCTCGTCACGGCGTGCCTGCTCGGCGCGGCGCCGGTGGTGGCCCAGGGCACGGCGGCGAAGGTACCCGTGGCCGCACAGGGCCCGGCGGGCAAGGCACCCGCCGCGTCCCCGGCACAGCCCGAGGCTCCCGCGCGGCCGCGCTTCGCCTGGCCCCGCGTGCAGGTCATCGACACCGTTGAGTCGAACGAAATCGTCGAGGCAAGGGGCATCCCTGTCGCGCTGCGCGCCGTGCACGCGAAGGAGCGGATGGATGCCCTGGTGCAGCGCTTCGCGGACGCCTTCATCCAGGCGGGCCTGCACCTGCCACCGGGCCATGAGCAGCCGCAGCTCGCCAGCGGCGCGGTGATGCTCACCGCCATCGACGGCCACCGGGGCATCACCTACACCGTCATCTTCCAGCCGCAGCCGGACCGCACCACGATGATGTACCTCGGTGAGGCCAATCACGCCCTGCGCAGGGACCCGGCGGCGGCGGGGGACTTCGCGCCCATGCCGCCCCAGGCCAGTCAGGTGCTGCGCGTCAACAGCGAGAGCTCACGCACGCTCGCCTTCCACGTCCCATTGTCTGGCGAGGCCGTGGACGCCTTCTACGCCCAGACGCTCACACGCGCGGGCTGGAGGCTGGAGGAAGGGGAGACGTCCTTCTACGTGCGCACGGGCGAGGAGCTGCGCGTGGTGCACGAGCCGGGCGAGGGGAATCAGCGGGCCGTGGTGCTGGTGTACCGCGGCGGGCGGAGCGTGCCACCGCCGCCGCCTGGGCCCGCCGCCGTCGTGCGCTGAAGCTCAGGCGCGCAGCTTCTCGCGCAGCGCCTTGGCGCGGCCCTGCATGTCTGGGTCCATGCTCGTCAGCTCGACGGACTTCAGGCGCTGGTCCAGGCTCTGCGGCACCTTGGTCTTCAGCTTGCCTTCCTCCCCAAGCACCTCCAGCTTCGCCAGCGCCTTGTCGACGATGCGCTCGCGCGGGTGGTCCAGCAGGCTGTCGAGGAAGTACGCGTCCTCGGGCAGCTCCGGATACTTCTCCAGGTAGTCCACCACGGCCTTCACCCAGTCGGCGCGCGTCTCCGACTCGGTGACCTTCTGCATGGCCTGCTTCTGGGCCTTGCGCTTGCCCTCGGGGTCGAACGTCTTCGCCAGCCCCTCCGGCAGCTCGCCGCCGGTGAAGAGCGCGTCCGCGGCGGCCTTGTACTTCTGGTAGCTCGCGCTGCGCTCCAGCTTCTGCTGCGCGGGGTCGTCCTGGCGGGAGGCGTACTTGCTGCCCTTGCCGCGCCCCGCGTCGATTTCGCGCCAGCTCTTGTTGCGCTTGCCGGAGAAGCCGCCGCCGCCGTTGTCGTCCCTGTCCTTGGCCATCCTTCATCTCTCCTTGCGAGCGCCCCACAGCGCCGCCAGTCCGCGATGGACGAGGCGCCGCACCACCTCCAGTTCCTGGGAGGACAGGGGCTGCTCCTCGTCCTGCTCCGCCTCGAAGAGCGCCTCGTCCGCGTAGTCCTTCAGCGGCTGAGGCACTGGCGGGGCATCCGTGTCCGCCTCCAGCACCGCCGGCTTGATGGACGTGAGTCCCGGCGGCCAGCCCAGCTCCAGCATGGCGTACAGCTCGAGGAGCAGGTGGCGAGCGACGCCATATCCTTCGTCCGTGAGCGCCGCCGCGTCAAGCGCGCCCAGCAGCGCGTCCTGCCGGTTTTCGAAGGCATGGGTGAAGCGCGTGCGCGTCTTCTCGTCGTCCTCCAAATAACGCCAGGCGGCCTCCACGAATTCGCCCGTGGGCGTCCCCGGGTGGAAGGGCGCGGGCGCGGGGGCCTTCACCTTCTTCGGGC